>NZ_JAJSZC010000086.1:0-30147 GCF_036815105.1 Streptomyces sp. IBSBF 3136 | reverse complement strand
CGTCACCCCCCATCACCCCCCACTTCGACATGAGAGGCATCCGCATGCGTACGCGATCCCTGCTCGCCCTTGCCGGAACCGTCACCGCGCTCACCGTCGCCGCGGCCGTCCCCGCCGCCGCGGACGGCGCCGCCGTGCTGACCACCGGCGCCGCCGGCGGCACCGCGGCCGCGGTCGGCGACACCCTCACCGCACCGCTGGCCGCCGGCACCTCCGCCACCCTGTACTCGAGCCCGACCGGAACCAGCGGGGTCAGCTGCACGTCCTCGCAGTTCACCGCCACGGTCGCGAGCAACCCGGCCGCCCCCGGCACGGCCACCGAGTCGGTCACCGGGCACTCCTTCAACGCGAGCAGCTGCACCAGCAACGTCACGGGAGTGCTCGGCGTCAGCGCCATCACGGTCGACAACCTGCCCTACACCGCGACGGTCGCGTCCGACGGCACCCTCACCGTGTCGCCGGCCAGCGGCTCCACCGTCCAGACCACGGTCAAGCTGCGCACCCTGCTCGGCACCATCACCTGCGTCTACCGGGCGTCGGGCCTGACCGGCAAGGCCGACAACAGCGACAGCAGCATCTCCTTCACCAACCAGCAGTTCACCAAGAGCTCCGGCTCGTCGCTGTGTTTCGCCAACGGCTACTTCACCGCCAAGTACGCCCCGGTGACCGACGCGGGCGCACCGGTCTACGTCAACTAGCGCGTAGGCGAGAGCTGTTCAGCGCCGACGCAGGCGTAGGAAGAGGGCGGCGCTCCCGGTGAGCACCAGCACCGCGGCGGCGCCGCCCGCCAGCATGGGGGCCGAGGGGCCCGTGTCCGCACGGGTGGTCTCGGCCACCGGCGTGCCGTCGGCGGTGGCCGCCCCCGTGGCCGTCCCCGACGCGTGCTCCTTCTTCTCGGTGGCGGCCGGACTGCCCGTCGACGGGTGCGCGGCCCGATGTGCGCTCGCCGTCCGGGTGGGCCGGGGGCTCGCCGGCGTGTGCGAGGCGGCCGCCGTCCCGGTGGGCCCGGCTCCGCCGGGCCGGGCGAACTCCACGTCGGAGCACGAGTAGTACGTGTCCGGCGTGCTGCTGTTCTGCCAGATCGTGTACAGCATCTGACGACCCGTCCGGCCCTTCGGCAGGGTCGCCCGGATGTGGTAGGCGCCGTTCGTCAGGGGCGGGTCCTTGACCTCGGCGAAGGGCCGCGTGGGCAGGTCGGACCACTTCAGCGGCTTCGCCGGGTCGTAGCCGGGCCCGGTGAGGTACAGCCGGAACGTGCCGGCGTGCGCGATGGTCGAGGCGTACGTCATCGTCAGCCGTCCGCCCGGGGTCAGCCGGGTCGCCGGCCAGTCCCGCCGGGCCAGGTCGAGTCCCCGGTAGGCGGGCAGGTTCCCGCTGCACAGCCTGCCGTCCGGGATCACCTGCCGGTCCCGGCCCGCCACCCCCGCCACACGCAGGTTGTCCCAGGCGGTGAAGGGGGCGCCGTTCGCGGCGATCGCCGCCCGGCAGGCGGCCGACCGGTTCGCGCCGCCGCCCTCGGGCGAGCAGGCGTACACCCGGCTCACCGGGTCCGTGGGGGCGCCGTGCGCCTGGGCGGGCCCCGCCGTCCACGGCAGGAGCAGCAGCGGGGCCGCCGCGGCGGCCGCCGTGACGCCCAGGCGGGCGGTCGTCCGAGTCATCCGGGTCATCCGGGACGTCTCCTCGGGGGCGCGGGAACGGGGTCTGCCGCATCCAGTACGCGCCACGCGTGGTCCGCGTTCAGCCTTCCACCGGTCCGTGACCGGCCGGTGCCGAGCACCAACCGGTCGGGCGGTTTCTGGCAGCGCTCTCCCGAATCACCGGGTGCGCGCCCAGGACGCCCCGAGCGGGATCGGTCAAAGTCGCCGCAGCCACCACCCCTTGGCTATCGGAAACGGTCGATGGTCGCCTCAACAGGGCATATTTCCGCAACCTGCTTGCGAAACTTCAGGTCCTTTGCAGTCGCCGTACGCACCTCCGGTGAGCTGCCGACTCAGAGTTCGGCCCACCCGACTCTCTTCCGCTGTCGGTGAGTTATCGTATGGGTGGGCCAAAACAAACCGCGTGTCCCGTTCGGAAGTGCCGCGAGAAGGGGGTCAGACGATGGCGAGGCAGTTACGTGCTGAGCAGACCCGGGCGACGATCATCACGGCCGCCGCCGACCTGTTCGACCGCCAGGGCTACGAGTCCACCAGCCTGAGCGACATCGTCGGCCACGCACAGGTCACCAAGGGGGCGTTGTACTTCCACTTCGCCGCCAAGGAGGACCTGGCGCACGCCATCCTGGAGCTCCAGTCCAGAGCCGCGCAGCAGGTGGTGGCCGACGTGGAGGGACGGGGCTACTCCTCGCTCGAGGCGCTGATGCGTGCCACGTTCGCCGTCGCCCGGCTGGCCGTGGACGATCCGGTGCCGCGCGCCGGACTGCGGCTCGCCACCGCCGACGTGGTCGTACGGGCGCCGCTCAGGCATCCGTTCACCGAGTGGCTGGACTTCGCGACCCGCAAGATCGGCGGCGCGGTCAAGGAGGCCGATGCGCACCCCGAGACCGATGCCGGTGTCGTCGCCCACTCCCTGGTCTGCTTCTTCATCGGCACCCGCGTCGCCGGCCGCTCCCTCGAACCGGTCGCACGGCTGCCCCGCAGGGTCGCCGAGATGTGGCACCTCGTGATCCGGGGACTGGTGCCGGTCCACCGCCGCCCCCGCTATCTGACGCTCGCCACGCAGCTGGAACGGGAGATCAGAACCTGCTGAGCCGCGCGGTACGGTGACGGCCATGCCCGACATCCGCACCGCGCCCGTGATCCTCGGCGACGAACCCGGCTCGTTCCCGCACAGCGTGCTGGCCGAGCGGCACCCCGCGATCATCGAGCAGGTGCGGGAGGCGTTCCCGTACGGCCCCGGGCAGCACCGCGCGCTGGACGAGCTGCTGACCGGCTGCACCGAAGGCGTGATCGAGCCGCTGCCCGGCGATGCGGCCGACCGGGACCTGTGGCGCGCCTGGGGCCTTGACGAGTACGCCGGGCGCTCCTGGTTCGACGTGCCGTGGCTGTGGTCGGAGAGCTACTTCTACCGTCGGCTGCTCGAAGCCGTCGGTTACTTCGGCCGGGGCGCCTGGCAGGGCATCGACCCCTTCCGCCCGTTCAAGCGCGCCGAACTCGACGCCCCCCAGACCGACGAGGAACTGGCCGCCCTCGACGCGCTCCGGGGCCGCCCGGAGCGGGAGCGCGCCCGCGCCCTGCTGCACGGCTCCCTCTGGGGCAACCGCGCCGACCTCGGCTTCCGCCTGTCCGCCGAGGGCGCCGAGGCCGCGGCGCCGGTCCCCGCCCTGGTCGCCGACGACAGCGAGGCCCTGTGGTCGCTGCTGCCGCCCTCCGGCACCGGCACGCTCGTCCTGGTCGCGGACAACGCGGGCCGCGAGCTCGTCCCCGACCTGCTCCTGATCGCTCACCTCCTGACCGAGGGCCGGATCGGGCGGGCGGTGCTGCACGTCAAGCCGTACCCCTACTACGTCTCCGACGCCACCACCGCCGACGTGGTCGACGCCCTGCGGCGCCTCGTCGCGGCACCGGGCGCGGCCGCCGAGTACGGGCGGGCCCTGTGGACCGCCATGGCCGACGGCCGCCTGACCAGCGCCGCCCACCCCTTCTCCTGCGCCCCGCTGCCGTACGCCGACGCGCCGGACGACCTGCGCGCCGGGTTCGCGGCGGCCACCCTGACCATCGTCAAGGGCGACCTCAACTACCGCCGCCTGGTGGGCGACCGGATGTGGCCGCCCACCACACCGTTCGACGAGGTCACCGCGTACTTCCCCGGCCCGGTCGCCGCCCTGCGCACCCTGAAGTCCGACGTGATCACGGGACTGACCGCCGCCATTGAGAGCGCCCTGGTCGCGGCGGAGGGACAGCGCTGGCGCACCGGCGGCACCCACGCCCTGATCCAGGTCCACGCCTCACGCCACGCACAGCCGTAGCGACTTGAGCCCGTTGATGAAGTTGGAGACGAGCCGCCCGGCCGGCGCGGCGAGCCGCGGACCGGGCAGCGCCCGCACCACCTCCTCGTGCAGCAGCCGCAGTTGCAGCCGGGCGAAGTGGGCGCCCAGGCACACGTGAGGACCGTCCCCGAACGACACGTGCGGGTTGGGGGAGCGGGCGAGGTCCAGCCGGCCCGGCCCGTCGAAGACCCGCTCGTCACGGTTGGCCGAGGCGTGGAACACCACGACCTTGTCACCCGCCCGGATCCGGCGCCCCGCCAGCTCGGTGTCCACCGCCGCCGTCCGGCGGAAGGTCAGCACGGGCGGGTGCCAGCGCAGCAGCTCCTCCACCGCCGACGGCAGACCGACCTTCCCGGCGCGCAGCAGACCGTACGCCCCGGGATGCTCGGCCAGGGCCAGCAGACCACCGGGTGCGGCGCTGCGCACGGTGTCGTTGCCCGCGACGGTCAGCAGGAAGAAGAACATCTCCAGCTCGGCACCGTCGAGTTCGGCGTCGTGGGCGAGTGTCGTCAGGATGTCGTCGGCGGGATACCGTCTTTTGTGTACCGCCAACTGCCCCGCGTACGCGAACATGTCCCGCAGCATCGCCGGTGACCGGGGATCGACCGGTCTGCCCGCGCCGTCCAGCACCGGCGTACCGGCCTCGTCCGGGTCCTGGTAGCCGATGACCCGCTGCGTCCAGTGCAGCAGCAGCCCCCGGTCGCTCTCCGGCACCCCCAGCAGGTCGGCCAGGTTGAGCAGGGCGTACTCGTCGGTGACGGCGGCCACCACGTCGACCGTGCCGTCGCCCGACCGGGCCTCCTCCAGCGCCCCGGCGAGCAGCCCCCGGGCCCGCTCGCGCGCGACGGCCGCGAACCGGTCCACCCGCCCCGGCGTGAACGCCCGGCTCACCGTACGCCGCAGCCGGCCGTGCGCCGGCGGGTCCTGGTTGAGCATCATCCGCCGGATGAACGGCAGGTCACCGGGGTCCGGATCGCGGATCTGGGTCGCGCCGAGGTGCGAGGAGTACGTCGCGGAGTCCTTGAGCACGCGGACCACGTCGGCGTGCCGGGTCACCGCCCAGAACCCGGGCCCGGCCGGCCAGCCCAGCACCTCGGGCTCGTCCTGCCAGGCCACCGGATGGTGGTCGCGCAGCAGGCGGTAGTCGGCGTACGGCACCCCGGCCGCGTACCGGCGCGGATCGAAGACGTCCGGCACCGGCGGGGCCTCGCGCACGCTCACGCCGGCCGGCTCGCGCCCGCGGTGTCCGGCCGCAGGAAGTCCTCCACCGCCCGGATCAGCTCCAGCGGCGTCTCGTCCATGGCGTAGTGCCCGGCGCACGGCAGGGAGACCAGCCGGGCGCGCGGGTACCAGGACATCCACGTCTCGCGCAGCAGGGCGGGCGACAGCGCCGGATCGAGCTCACCGGCCACCGCGAGGGCGGGCACCTCGCAGCCCTCGACGTCCGCCCGGAAGTCGTCGCCCGCCCAGGAGTCCAGCCAGGCCCGGAACGCCTTCGCGTCGCTGCGCGCCAGCGAGCGGTCCACCATCCGGTCCAGCCAGGCCGCCGGGCGGCGGCCGCCGGTGGTGAAGTCGATGATCGCCCGCCGGTTCTCCGGCCGGTGCGCCGCGTCCGCGAAGAGCACGCCCTGTTCGCCGGGCAGCGGCAGCCCCGAGGCCGGCACGGGGGAGACGCCGACGATCCGGCGCAGCCGGTGCGGGGCGACCAACAGCAGCCGCTGCGCCACCGAACCGCCCATGGAGTGCCCGACCACCGAGAACCGCTCCCAGCCCAGCCGGTCGGCCAGCTCCACCAGGTCCACGGCCGCCTCGGTCGTCGTGTACGAGCCCACGGCGTTCCGTGCCTCGCCGTAGCCGCGCAGGTCGACCAGCGCGTAGCTGAAGGAGGAGCGGTCGAGATCGGGCAGGACGGGCGCGTAGGCGGACCGGTCGGCGAACCAGCCGTGCACGGCGAACACCTTGTGGGGGCCGTCGCCGTGCACCTCATGGGGCAGCACGAAGGAGGTCATGCGCCTACCGTGCTCCCGCGCGCGGGAGCTCGGCAAGAGCGCGGACGGGTGTTCCGGCGGGGCCGCCCCGCGCGGTACCGCCGACGGGTCAACGCCACAGCGGAAGGCCGGAGTTCCCCGTTTCGCAACCGGTTCACGCGATGGTGTGATCACGCGGCGCGCGGCGGATGGGCCGTACGGCCCCCGGGTAGGGCCCCGCCATGACGCAGCCGTTCGAACTCCCGCACTTCTACATGCCGTATCCCGCGCGGCTCAACCCCCATGTCGACGAGGCGCGCGCCCACTCGACCGCCTGGGCGCGCGAGATGGGCATGCTGGAGGGCTCCGGGATCTGGGACCAGGACGACCTGGAGGCGCACGACTACGGGCTCCTGTGCGCCTACACCCACCCCGACTGCGACGGCCCGGCCCTCTCGCTGATCACCGACTGGTACGTCTGGGTGTTCTTCTTCGACGACCACTTCCTCGACATGTTCAAGCGCACCCCGGACCGGGCCGCCGGCAAGGCCCACCTGGACCGGCTGCCGCTGTTCATGCCGCTGGACCCCGCGACCCCGGTGCCCGAACCGGAGAACCCGGTCGAGGCGGGCCTCGCCGACCTGTGGGCGCGCACCGTGCCGTCGATGTCCCCCGACTGGCGCCGCCGCTTCTCCGTGGCCACCGAGCACCTGCTCAACGAGTCCATGTGGGAGCTGTCCAACATCAACGAGGGACGCATCGCCAACCCGGTCGAGTACATCGAGATGCGCCGCAAGGTGGGCGGCGCCCCCTGGTCCGCGGGGCTCGTGGAGTACGCGACCGCCGAGGTGCCCGCCTCCGTGGCGGGGACCCGGCCGCTCAGGGTGCTGATGGAGACGTTCTCCGACGCCGTCCACCTGCGCAACGACCTCTTCTCCTACCAGCGCGAGGTCGAGGACGAGGGGGAGAACAGCAACGGCGTGCTCGTCCTGGAGACCTTCTTCGGCTGCACCACCCAGGAGGCCGCCGACACCGTCAACGACATCCTCACCTCGCGCCTGCACCAGTTCGAGCACACCGCGCTCACCGAAGTGCCCGCCGTCGCCCTGGAGCAGGGCCTGCGGCCCGACGAGGTGGCCGCCGTCGCCGCCTACACCAAGGGACTCCAGGACTGGCAGTCCGGCGGCCACGAGTGGCACCTGCGCTCCAGCCGCTACATGAACCAGGGCGCTCGCTCCGCCCCGCCCTGGCAGGCGCCGAGCGGGCCCGGAACCTTCGCCGCCGACGTCGGCGCCCTGCTCGCCGCGGCCGCCGCCGAACGCCTGCGCGCCTACTCCCACCAGCCTTTCCAGAAGGTCGGGCCGTCCCTGCTGCCCGACTTCCACATGCCGTTCGCCCTCGCTCTGAGCCCGCACCTCGACACCGCCCGCCGCGACCTGGTCACCTGGTCGCACCGCATGGGCCTGCTCCAGGAGGGCGTCTGGGACGAGGACAAGCTCGCCGCCTGCGACCTGGCCCTCTGCGCCGCCGGCCTCGACCCGGACGCCACCGCCGAGGCCCTCGACCTCAGCGCCCAGTGGCTGGCCTGGGGCACCTACGGCGACGACTACTACCCCCTGGTCCACGGCCACCGCCGGGACCTGGCCGCCGCCCGCCTGACCACCGCCCGGCTCTCCGCCTGCATGCCCGTCGAGGGTGACCCGGCCGTGGTCCCCGTCAACGCCATGGAGCGCGCGCTGGTCGATCTGTGGGCGCGCACGACCGCGGAGATGACGGCCGAGCAGCGCAGCACCCTGAAGAAGGCCGTGGACGACATGACCGCGAGCTGGGTGTGGGAGCTGTCCAACCAACTGCAGAACCGCGTCCCCGACCCGGTCGACTACCTGGAGATGCGGCGTGCCACCTTCGGCTCCGACCTCACCCTCAGCCTGTGCCGCATGGGCCACGGGCCCGCGATCCCGCCCGAGGTCTACCGCAGCGGCCCGGTGCGCTCCCTGGAGAACGCGGCCATCGACTACGCCTGCCTCGTCAACGACGTCTTCTCGTACCAGAAGGAGATCGAGTACGAGGGCGAGATCCACAACGCCGTCCTCGTCGTGCAGAACTTCTTCGGCGTCGACTACCCGACCGCGCTCGGAGTCGTCCACGACCTCATGACCCAGCGGATGCAGCAGTTCGAACATGTGACCACGCATGAACTGCCCGTCCTGTACGAGGACTTCCAGCTCTCCGAGGACGCGCGCGCGGCCATGGACGGCTATGTGCGCGACCTGCGCAACTGGCTGGCGGGCATCCTGCACTGGCACCGGGAGGTGGACCGCTACAAGGCCGACCACCTGGCCCGCCGTGCGCACGGCTTCCTGCCCGACCGGGCGCCCGCCGTGCCGGCCCTGACCCTGGGCTGACCGGCCCCGGGGTCCCTCCGGGATGACTACCCCCCGCCCGCCGCCGGACAGTCTCACTCGTTCGTGTCTCGTCGCGGCCCCGCGCCCCGGGTAGAGCACCAGCCGGAGGCGAGCGAACCATGGAACAGACTGTGTTGCGGCCCAAGCCGATGCCGGGCGGGGAACGAGCCGGGAGCGGCGCTTTCGAGGCCCCCAGGCACCCGCACGCCGCGCCCCGGCGCGGCCGGCGGATCAGGACCCTGCTGCTGGGACTGGTCACCGGCACCGCCCTGGTCCTCACCGGGGTCGGCCTCGGCACGGTCGGCGCCACGGTGATCGGCGCGAGCAGGCTGGCGGAACTCCGGCACGACACCGCGCACCCGGCCGCCTCGGCCGGGCCCGCCCGCGCCGCGGCCCCGGCCCCCGCCGAGGCCCGGACCGGCGCCACCCTGGGCGTGGAGGCCGTGGACGCCGGCGACTCGGGCGCCCTGGTGGTGGGCGTCCACGTGCCCGGACCCGGCTACACGGCCGGCCTGGTCCGCGGCGACGTCCTGCTCCGGTTCGGCGCCGCCCGCCTCGGCACGGCCGCCGACCTCGCCCGGGCCGTCGCCCGCGCCCGCCCCGGAACACCGGTCACGCTCACCGTGCGCCACCGAGGCGGCGGCTACCAGCGGTTGACGGTCGTGCCGGGCGTGCTGACCTGACTCGACCTGATCCGATCCGACCGGACAGCGGGCAGCGGACACCCCGGGAATCCCGTTGGGCGTCCCACGCCCCAGGGGCGATGATGAGCCCGTGCCGAGCAGCGACCGCGCAGACCGCGCCCGCGTGATCCCGCGACCGGCTCGCGCCGCCCTGCCCGGCCGGGCAGGATGCTGCCCGGGACCGTTTCGCCCCGCCACCTCGACCGCGCTCGGAGGCCCGGATGACCGGTAGCACGCCCGCGCCCTTCACCGCCGACGACTACAGGGCCCGCATGGAACGCGCCGCGCGCGACGCCGCCGACGCCGGCCTCGCGGGACTGCTGGTGGCCCCCGGCCCGGACATGGTGTGGCTGACCGGCTACACGCCCACGGCCGTCACCGAACGGCTCACCGTGCTGGTCCTCGCCCCCGGCCGCGACCCGGTGCTCGTCGTGCCGACCCTGGAGGCCCCGGACGCCGAGCACGCCACCGGGGCGTCCGCGCTCACCCTGCGCGACTGGACCGACGGCAAGGACCCCTACGCCGTCACCGCCGCCCTCCTCGACGACCGGGGCCGCTTCGGCATCAGCGACAACACCTGGGCGATGCACCTGCTGGGCCTCCAGCGCACCCTGCCCGACAGCTCCTACGCCTCCCTCACCGACGCCCTGCCCATGCTGCGCGCCGTCAAGGACGCGGCCGAACTGGACCTCCTGGCGGCCGCCGGAGCCGCCGCCGACGCCACCTTCGAGGAGATCCGCGCGGTCCCCTTCGCCGGCCGCCGCGAGTCCGACGTGGGCCACGACCTCGCCGACCTGCTGCGCCGCTTCGGCCACTCCCAGGTGGACTTCACCATCGTCGGCTCCGGACCCAACGGCGCCAACCCGCACCACGAGGTCGGCGACCGCGTCATCCAGCACGGCGACATGGTCGTCCTCGACTTCGGCGGTCTCAAGGACGGCTACGGCTCCGACACCACCCGCACCGTCCACGTGGGCGAGCCGACCGAGGAGGAGCGCACCGTCCACGACATCGTGCGCGCGGCCCAGGAGGCGGGCTTCCGGGCCGTGCGGCCCGGTGTCGCCTGCCAGGAGGTCGACCGCGCCGCCCGCGCGGTGATCACCGACGCCGGGTACGGCGAGTACTTCATCCACCGCACCGGGCACGGCATCGGCGTCACCACGCACGAACCGCCGTACATGATCGAGGGCGAGGAGCAGCCGCTGGTGCCGGGCATGTGCTTCTCCGTGGAGCCCGGCATCTACCTGCCCGGCCGCTTCGGCGTACGCATCGAGGACATCGTCACCGTGACCGCCGACGGCGGCCGCCGCCTCAACGACACCACGCGTGAGATGGTCATAGTGGACTGAGCGGCCAGGAGACACCCTCGACCACACCCCCCGGAACGGCTACGGCGCGACCCATGACCCAGGCTCCGACACCCACCGCGGACACCGTCCGCAGACTGGTCCGTTCGCTGCTCAAGGAGAGCGGGGACAGCGGAGGGAGCGAACGCGGCACGAATGGCTCGGACGGCTCCGGCGGCGCCGAGGGCCCCGAGGTCCGGCCCGTCGCCGAGGGCCGCGCGTACACCTGGTGGGTCGGCAGCCGCCACGTGCTGCGCCTCGCCCCCGACCGCGAAGCCTCGGCCCGCCACCGCCGGGAACTGCGCGTGCGCGACCTGGTCCGCCCGCACGTGCCCGTAGCCGTTCCCACCAGCGTCGCCCACGGCGACTGGGCGCCCGGCCTCGCCTACACCCTGGACACCAAGGTGGCCGGCGGCACCGCCGACCGGCACGACGTCTCCGCCGTCGGCGAGGCCGACCTGGCGGGGCTGCTCGGCGGCCTGCACGCGGTGCCCGCCCGGCAGGCGGAGACCCTCGGCGTGCCGCGCAGCGCGCCGCGCTCCCTGGAGGCACTGCGCCGCATGGCCGTGCACGCGGCCGAACGGCTGGCCCGCGCCGACGAGTTCGACGCCGCCCTGCTGCACCAGCTCACCCCGCCCGGCGCCGCGCAGCTCGCCGCGCAGACCGGCACCGCCGTGCTCACCCACCACGGCCTGACCGGCGAGCACGTGGTCGTCAGCGCCGACGGACGGGTCCGCGGGATCCTCGACTGGTCCGCGGCGGCCCTCGGCGACCCCGCCGAGGACATCGCAGGACTCGCCGCGGCCGTCGGGTCACCGGCCGCCGTCCGCGCCGCCACCCTCGCCGGCTACGGCGCCCGCCCCTGCCTGCGCGGGCTCTGGCTCGCCCGCTGCGACACCGTCATCCGACTCGCCGACCACCTGGAGGGCCGCGCTCCCGGCTCGCTCCCGGCCCTGCGCACCCGGCTGCGGCGCGTCTGGGAGCCGATCATGCTGGAACGCGTCACCGAGTTCAAGGACGAGGAGAGCGAGGCCTAGGGCCGGTTGCGACAGTGGTCCCCTGCCGTGCGACGCCCGGCACGCGGCCGCCCTCCGGGCGACGAGGCCACTTTCGCAACAGGCCCTCAGGCCGAGTCCGCAGAGTCCCGCCTGCCCGCCCTCCGGGCGGACGACGGGACTTTGCGGACACGACCTGGCGGCCGCCCCGGCTCAGGGCTGGACCAGCACCACGCAGGACTCCCCGGGCACCTGCAGCAGTCCGTCCGGGCCCGGCGCCTCGACCGGCTCCCACGCGGCGAGCACCTGCGCCGGCCGGGTGCCCAGCGGGATCGCCGCCGCCTCCTTGCCCAGGTTCACCGCCACCCGTACGTCCCCGCGCCGGAACGCCAGCCAGCGCCCCCGCTCGTCGAAGGCCACCTTGGTGTCGGCCAGATCCGGATCGGTGAGGTCCGGCTGCTCCCGGCGCAGCGCGATCAGCCGCCGGTACCACGCCAGTACGCGCGCGTGCGGCTCGCGTTCCGGCTCCGTCCAGTCCAGGCAGGACCGCTCCCTGGTCGCCGGGTCCTGCGGGTCCGGCACGTCCTCCTCGGCCCAGCCGTGCTCCACGAACTCCCGCCGCCTGCCCCGCCGTACCGCCTCGGCCAGCTCCGGGTCCGTGTGGTCGGTGAAGAACTGCCAGGGCGTGCCCGCCGCCCACTCCTCGCCCATGAACAGCATCGGTGTGAACGGCGCGGTCAGCGTGAGCGTGGCCGCGCAGGCCAGCAGGCCGGGGGAGAGCAGGGCCGAGAGCCGGTCACCCTGCGCCCGGTTGCCGATCTGGTCGTGGGTCTGGCTGTACCCCAGCAGCCGGTGCCCGCCCACTCGGGCCCGGTCCAGCGGCCGGCCGTGCGCGCGGCCCCGGAAGCTCGACAGGGTGCCGTCGTGGAAGTAGCCGCCCGTGAGCGTCTTGGCCAGCGCGGCCAGCGGGGCGCGCGCGAAGTCGGCGTAGTAGCCCTGGGACTCACCGGTCAGGGCGCTGTGCACACAGTGGTGGAAGTCGTCGTTCCACTGCGCGTGCACCCCGAGGCCGTTCTCCGCGCGCGAGGTGATGATCCGCGGGTCGTTCAGGTCGGACTCGGCGATCAGGAACAGCGGCCGGCCGAGTTCACCCGCCAAGCCGTCGACGGCCGCCGACAGCTCCTCCAGGAAGTGGTACGCGCGCGTGTCGTGCAGCGCGTGCACCGCGTCCAGGCGCAGCCCGTCGATCCGGTAGTCCCGCAGCCAGGCCAGCGCACTGCCCACCAGGAACGCGCGCACCTCGTCCGAGCCGGGCGCGTCCAGGTTCACCGCGGCGCCCCACGGCGTGTGGTGCGTGTCCGTGAAGTAGGGCCCGAACGACGGCAGGTAGTTGCCCGACGGGCCCAAGTGGTTGTGCACGACGTCCAGCACGACGCCCAGGCCGAGTTCGTGCGCCCGGTCGACGAAGCGCTTGAGCGCCTCGGGGCCGCCGTACGGCTCGTGCACGGCCCACAGCGACACCCCCTCGTACCCCCACCCGTGCCGGCCCGGGAAGGGACACAGCGGCATCAACTCCACGTGCGTGACGCCGAGTTCCACCAGATGCGCGAGACGTCCGGCGGCCGCGTCCAGGGTGCCCTCCGGGGTGAACGTGCCCACGTGCAGCTCGTAGAGCACCGCCCCGGGCAGCTCCCGGCCCGGCCACGCGGCACGCCACGCGTACCGGCCGTGGTCGACGACCGCGCTCGGGCCGTCCGGGCCGTCCGGCTGACGGCGCGAGCGCGGGTCCGGCAGCACCGGACCGTCGTCCAGCGCGAACCCGTACCGCGAGCCGTCCCGCGCCTCGGCCTCCCCCGTCCACCAGCCGGCCCGCTCCGCATCGCGCTCCAACGCGGCTGTCGCGCCGTCGCAATGGAGCGTCACGCGGTCTGCCTGTGGTGCCCACACCTCGAACTGCACGGACGGTTCCCCTTCGTCTGCTCACCGTGATGTCGCCCGTCCATCGTGCCTCTAAAAGCGATCAGTCCGCTTTCGAATCCGTCCTTTCCCGGTGGGTGTCGGGGAAGCACGCGCGCGTGGGCACCGTTTTCCCCGATTCTGGACACCGGGGGTTCACAGAGCCGACAATCACGGATGTGACGTCGTCCTTCGAGTTCCCCACGTACCCCGCGCGGCTGTCCGACGCGGAGCGCGACAAGGCGCTTCAGGTGCTGCGAGACGGTGTCGCCATGGGCCGGCTGTCGCACGACACGTTCGTGCGCCGCATGGAACTGGCCCTCGCCGCGCGGGCCGCCGACGAACTCGCCGTGCTGACCGCCGACCTGCCCCGCGAGAACCGTCTCTCCCGTGCCGTCCTCGGCACCGTCGAGGCCGTCTCGGGCTTCACCGTGCGGCTGCGCCGGGCCTGGCAGGCCGAGCGGCTGCCCAAGCTGCTGCTGCCGCACGCGGCGGGCGGCCACCCTCTGCGCATAGGGCGCGACCCGGCGAGCGGACTGCGGCTGAACCACGAGACCGTCTCCCGTGTGCACGCCGAACTCCGGCGCCAGGGCGGCCTGTGGGTCCTGCGCGACCTCGGCTCCACCAACGGCACCACCGTCAACGGCCGCCGGGTGGTCGGCGCGGTCGTGGTCCGCGAGGGCGACCAGGTCGGCTTCGGGCGGATCGCGTTCCGGCTGGCGGCGCACCGCGACCAGTGACCCGGACCGCGGCACCGGCGGACCGCGCACCCGCCTGACCACCCGTTCGGGTGAGTGTTGTGCGGAACACCGGCCCCCGTGCCGATGCACCGGGCATGAAGCACCTCACCCGAGTGAAAGCGGCCGCCGCGGCCCTGCTGACCCTCACCGGACTCCTCGTCACGAGCCCGGCCCAGGCGGCGCCCCGTGACGCGCTGCGCGGCAACTGGCTCCACCTGACCGTCACCCGCGGCCTCGCCGCCGCAGGCCCCGCCCAGAGCGCCCTGCTGCTGTGCGACCCACCGCTGGGCCACCCGCACGCGGTCCGGGCGTGTGCCCAACTCGCCGCGGCCCACGGCGACATCGCCCGCATCCCGTACGCCCAGGGCGTGTTCTGCCCGATGATCTACGCCCCGGTGACCGCCCGCGCGCAAGGGCGGTGGCACGGACGGCCGGTCGCGTTCCGGGAGACGTACTCCAGCAAGTGCGTCATGCGGGCCCGCACCGGAGAGGTCTTCGCCCTGGACCGCTGAACCCGGCTCCCGGGCACGCCGGGCGCGCGGGTGCGGGCAGGGGTCACACCGCCCGCTCGCGCGCCTGCCGTGCCGCCACCAGGACCGTCCGCGACTGGTGCTCCACCTGGTGCTCCAACGGCACCCAGCGGGCCCGGAAACGGTCCGCGAAGGCCGCGCACCAGGAGGCGACGAGCTGTTCGAGCCCCGGGGCCGCCCGGTCGTCCGCCTCGCGCAGGACCCGCAGCAGCATCGCCGCCGCACGCAGCGGCAGCCGCCGCCCGAAGGCGTCCACGCTGCCGACGTACGCCATCGTCGTGCCGGCCGGCTGCGTCTGGATCCAGTCCTGAGCCAGGCCGGGGATCAGCTCCAGCGCCCACCGGGCGGCCCGCAGCAGCGGGCCCTCGGCGCCCGCCAGCCGGGGCAGCGCGTCGGCGAGCACCCCCTCCACCAGCAACGAGTCCCGCAGCAGCCGCTCGGCCAGCCGCCGCATCGCCGCCGCGGGCGCCGGGTGCGGCGCGGGGTCGTCCACCAGGTCGCTGGCCCACATCGGCACCTCGACCACCGCGGTCAGACCGCCGTAGCGGTGCGCGTGGTACCACGTGCTGTGTCGTGCGTCGTCCGGCATGCTCGGGTAGGCGACGCTCGACTCCGGGCCCGGCATCACATGCACCCCGGGCCCCGAGGCGGGCCAGCCGGCCGCGTCCGAGGCGCCCGTCTCGACCGGGATGTGCAGCTCGGCCGCCGACTTGGCGAACGGCTCGGCGAGTCCGGGCACGTCCTTGGTCAACTGCACCCAGCTTCCGCCCAGATCGGTGCCGTGCAGCGTCACCTGGAGGTACGGGCGCAGCTCGTCGATCACCCCGGTCAGCGCCCGCGTCTCGGGCGGCAGCCGGTCCGGCGGCAGCACCGCCGGTGACCACTCGGGCTGCTCCGCGCCCGTCGGCCGGTAGAAGCCGAGGTGGTAGTCGAGCAGGCTGCGCGGCGCCGGGGTCACGTGCAGGCTCGCGCCGTCCGGGTCCGCGCACAGCAGGAAGTGCCAGGAGGTGCCGGCGCGCAACTCGCGCTCGGCCAGCACCCGTTCGGCCAGCACCCGAAGGGTGGAGCCGCCCGTGGGTTCGTTGGCGTGGGCGCCCGCCACCACCAGCACGGCCCGCCCGGCGTGCCCCACCGACAGCAGGTGCAGCGGCCGTCCGGCCCGCGAGACCCCCACCTGTCTGAGCGAGCACAGACCGGGCTCCCGGGCCGCCAGCCCCCGCGCGGTGGCGACCAGTTCGGGAACGCTGGGGTAGCGCAGCTCCGGCAGAAGACTCACCCCCGACTTGTCCACCCGGCTTCGCCCTCCCAGTGCCGCACGGCGTGGGTGAACTGTCAAGCATTCGGCCGGGGAGGCTCCAGGGGGCGCCCGGACGCACGGGAGGGCGGACGCCGCACCCCTGTCCGCGCTCGCTGGGCCGCGCCGCCCCGTTCCGGACGTCGGCCCCAGGGCCTGTGGCGATAAGTGGCCCTCTGCCGTGCGACGCCCGGCACGCACTCTCGCCGCACCGCCCGAAAGCCCGAGTACGCCCGGTCCGAGGACTTCCGTGGGCACGCCGAGAGCACGCACCGGACGCCGCGCGGCCGCCCTCCGGGCGAGGGGGCCACCTTTCCGACAGGCCCTAGTCCTCGGCCCGCTCCAGCAGCACGACCGGCAGCCGGCCGAAGAGGTCGGCCACGCGCGCGTGGCCCGTGAACGCGCGCTCCGGGGCCAGCACGTCCACCCACCGCCCCGGCGGCAGCTCGAGCCGGGTCTCCCGCCAGCCGCCCGCCTCCGCCTGGCGCAGCGACAGCCGGGTGACCGCCGTGACCACCTCGCCCGAGCGGGAGAACGCCAGACAGTGCTCCGCCGCGGGCCCGTCGGCGGTGAGCGGTTCGTACGTCGCCGCGGCGCCGAAGGCGCCGGGCCGCCGCGCGCGCAGCCGCAGCGCCGCCGCCGTCAGCGTGTCCTTCTCGCCGGGCGCCGCCGCGGGGAACGACACCGGCCGCCGGTTGTCCGGGTCCACCAGCGCCCGGTACTCGCTCTCCGTGCCCTGGTAGACGTCCGGCACCCCCGGCATCGTCAGCTGGACCAGCGCGGTACCCAGCACGTTCGCCCGGATGTGCGGCTCCAGCGCCTTGCGGAAGGAGGCCACGCGCTCCCCGTGCGGCCCGCACGGCCCGGCCGCGACGAAGGCCGCCACCGCCTCCTCGTAGGGTGGCTCCTGCTCCGTCCAGCTCGTGTACATACCCGCCTCGCGCACGTGCTTCAGCAGCGCCTCCTGGACCCGCTCCTCGTCCGCGGGACCCAGCCCGAACACCGTCTGCCAGGCCGCCCAGGCGAGCTGTCCGTCCGGCGCGCCCTCCTCGGCCGTCGTCACCTCGGCGAGCAGCCGGGCCCACTGGGCCGGGCACTCGGTGAGCACGGCCAGGGCCGCGCGCACGTCGGCGCTGCGCTTGGTGTCGTGGGTGGAGACGACCGTGCCGGTGAGCGGCCAGTCGCGCTGCACGCGCGCGCAGTACGCGTGGAACTCCTCCGGCGGCACGCCCGGCGCACCGGGATCGCCGCCCACCTCGGCCGCCGACAGCAGCGGCACGAAGCGGTAGAACGCCGTGTCCTCGACGGCCTTGGCGCGCAGCGCGGACGCGGTCTGCGCGAACCGGGTGCGGAACTCCACGCGGTCGGCGTGGTCGGGTGCCGAGGCGTCGCCGGGCGGCTCGACCAGCAACCGGCGGACGATGCCGACGGCGTCGGCCTCCTCCCGCACCACGAAGGCCAGCCGGGCCTCCGCGGCGGCCGCCTCGGTGACGACGGCGGACGCATCCGAGGAGGCGTACGGCCGGTACACCGGAAGCCGCACCAGCAGCTCCTCCAGGGCGGTGCGCAGCGCCCAGGGCGCCCGGTCGCGCAGCGCGAGGTCGGGGGAGGCGGCGCACAGCCGGGCGGCCACCCGGGTGAGCCGGTCGGTCTCGGTGGCCAGCTCGTGCGTGAGCACCTTGTACGCGGCCCGCCGTGCCGTGGCCTCCCAGTTGCCGCCCCGGTCGGTCTGCGGCGCGGCGAACGCCCGGTACCGGCCGAGCAGTTCGTAGGCGCCCGTCCGGTCCGTGAACACGCCGTCGATCTGGCGCAGGGCGTCGTAGCCCGTGGTGCCGGCGACGGGCCAGGAGGCGGGCAGCTGCTCGCCGTCGGCGAGGATCTTCTCCACGACCGTCCAGCGCCCGCCGGTCGCCTCGTTCAGCCGTTCGAGGTAGCCGTCGGGGTCCGCGAGCCCGTCGGGGTGGTCGATGCGCAGGCCGTCGACGACGCCCTCCCGCAGCAGTTCCAGGATCTTGGCGTGGGTGGCGTCGAACACCTCCGGGTCCTCCACGCGCAGCCCGATCAGCTCGGAGATGCTGAAGAACCGCCGGTAGTTCAGCTCGGTGCGGGCCAGCCGCCACCACACCGGGCGGTACCACTGGGCGTCCAGCAGCCGGGGCAGCGGCAGCTCCTCGGTGCCGGCGCGGAGCGGGAAGGCGTGGTCGTGGTAGCGCAGGACGTCGCCGTCGACCCTGAGGTGGTCCAGTTCCGCGCCGACCGGGCCGCCGAGCACAGGCAGCAGCACCCGGCCCTCCTGCGCCTCCCAGTCGATGTCGAACCAGCGCGCGTACGGCGACCGCGGGCCCTCCCGCAGCACCTCCCACAGGGCGCGGTTGAACCGGGGCACCATGGCCATGTGGTTCGGGACGATGTCCACCACCAGGCCCAGGCCGTGCTCCCGCGCCGTGCGGGCGAGCGCGCGCAGGCCGTCCTCGCCGCCGAGTTCCTCGCGCACACGCGCGTGGTCCACGACGTCGTAGCCGTGCGTGGAGCCGGGGACGGCCTCCAGGACGGGGGACAGGTGCAGGTGCGAGACACCGAGCGAGGCCAGGTACGGTACCGCGGCGGCGGCGGCGGCGAACGGGAACGAGGGCTGGAGCTGCAGCCGGTAGGTGGCCGTGGGCACTTCCGGTCCGGGGCGCGCAGAAGTCATAGAAGGCTACGTACCCCGCCCGCCGTCTTTCGTGTCACCGACCTGTGCTGCGACCCACGCACGCGTGCCCCGAGTGGCGCGATGGGATCAACGGGGCGCCCTGCGGCGCGGGCCCGGAGCGCGCATCCGGTCCGCCCGGCGACGTACGCCGGACGGACCGGAGACCCACCGCACGCGCCCGCACCGGACCCGGCCGTCCGCCGGCCGCCGGGGCCCCGGTCGACCCCGTCCGGCCGGCAGCGACTCAGGCGGGCCGCTGGAGTACCGTCAGGCTGCGGTCCGGCAGGGTGATGCGGTCGCCGGCCGCGACCTTCGGGCCCGTGCCCGGCGGGACCCCGTCCGGGCGGGCCGTGTCGACGACCACCTGCCACTGCCTGCCGTGGTCGGCCGGCACCAGGAAGTCCAGCGGCTCGGGCGAGGCGTTGAACATCAGCAGGAAGGAGTCGTCGGCGATCCGCTCCCCGCGCGGACCGGGCTCGGAGATCGCGTTGCCGTTCAGGAACACGGTCAGCGCGGACGCCTGGGTGGAGTCCCAGTCCCGCTGCGCCATCTCGGCGCCCTCGGGCGTGAACCAGGCGATGTCCGACAGGTCGTCGTGGGTGCCCTCCACCGGCCGCCCGTGGAAGAAGCGGCGGCGGCGGAAGACCGGGTGGTCCCGGCGCAGCCAGACCATCGCGCGGACGAACTCGAGCAGGTCGCTGCCGTCCTCCGGCCAGTCCAGCCAGGCCAGCTCGTTGTCCTGGCAGTAGGCGTTGTTGTTGCCGCGCTGGGTGCGGGCGAACTCGTCGCCGTGACTGATCATGGGCACGCCCTGGGACAGCATCAGCGTGGCGAAGAAGTTGCGCATCTGGCGGGCGCGCAGCCCGAGGACCTCCGGGTCGTCGGTCTCGCCCTCCGTACCGCAGTTCCAGGACCGGTTGTGACTCTCCCCGTCGCGGTTGTCCTCCCCGTTGGCTTGGTTGTGCTTGTCGTTGTACGCGACGAGGTCGTGCATGGTGAAACCGTCGTGGCAGGTCACGAAGTTGATGGAGGCCAGCGGGCGGCGGCCGTCGTCCTGGTAGAGGTCGGAGGAGCCGGTCAGCCGCGAGGCGAACTCCGCGAGCGCCCGCGGCTCGCCCCGCCACAGGTCCCGGACCGTGTCCCGGTACTTGCCGTTCCACTCCGTCCACAGCGGCGGGAAGTTGCCCACCTGGTAGCCGCCCTCGCCCACGTCCCACGGCTCGGCGATCAGCTTCACCTGGGAGACCACCGGGTCCTGCTGCACCAGGTCGAAGAACGACGACAGCCGGTCCACCTCGTGGAACTGCCGGGCCAGGGTCGCGGCGAGGTCGAAGCGGAAGCCGTCGACGTGCATCTCGGTGACCCAGTAGCGCAGCGAGTCCATGATGAGCTGGAGCACGTGCGGGGACCGCATGAGCAGCGAGTTCCCGGTGCCCGTGGTGTCCATGTAGTAGCGGGGGTCGTCCGTCAGCCGGTAGTACGAGGCGTTGTCGATGCCCTTGAAGGACAGCGTCGGGCCGAGGTGGTTCCCCTCGGCGGTGTGGTTGTAGACGACGTCCAGGATCACCTCTATCCCGGCCTCGTGCAGCGCCCGGACCGCCGACTTGAACTCCAGCACCTGCTGGCCGCGGTCGCCCCAGGAGGCGTACGCGTTGTGCGGGGCGAAGAAACCGATGGTGTTGTAGCCCCAGTAGTTGTTCAGGCCCATGTCGACCAGGCGGTGGTCGTTCACGAACTGATGTACGGGCATCAGCTCCAGCGCCGTCACGCCCAGCTTGGTCAGGTGCTCGATGATCGCGGGATGGGCCAGCGCCGCGTAGGTGCCGCGCAGCTCCTCCGGCAGCCCGGGGTGCCGCATGGTCAGGCCCTTCACATGGGCCTCGTAGATCACCGTGTGGTGGTAATCGGTGCGCGGGGGACGGTCGTCGCCCCAGTCGAAGTAGGGGTTGATCACCACCGAGGTCATGGTGTGCGGCGCCGAGTCCAGGTCGTTGCGCCGCTCCGGGTCGCCGAAGTGGTAGCCGTACACCTCCTCGCCCCACCGGACGGAACCGCTGACCGCCTTCGCGTACGGGTCGAGCAGCAGCTTCGCCGAGTTGCAGCGCTGCCCGCGCCCGGGGTCGTACGGGCCGTGCACCCGGAACCCGTACCGTTGCCCGGGCATCACACCCGGCACGTACGCGTGCCGCACGAACGCGTCGCTCTCGCGGAGCTCCACCGCCGTCTCCGAGCCGTCGTCGTGCAGCAGACACAGCTCTACTCGGTTCGCGGCCTCCGTGAAGACCGCGAAGTTGGTTCCGGCGCCGTCATAGGTGGCGCCGAGCGGATACGCCTCTCCAGGCCAGACCTGCATGGACACGACTCTTTCAGGTGTACCGCCCCGTGGGGGCGACGTTGGCTTCGAGTCTCCCCGTAAGTGAGGGAACCTCCTGTGACTTACGCCCCTCTTACCGACCGACCAGTGCATACGGCGTCATGTGTACCCGCCGTGTGCCGAACCAGTGGGGCTACACGTACTCCCGGGGACTTTTGGGGGAGTAGGGGGAAGATGTGCGCGAGACAGTGCACCGCCATCTGGGCAAGGTGGTGGCCGGGACGGCCCTGGCGGTGGCCGGGACCGCCGTCATGGTCGGGATCACCCTGCCGGGCACGGCAGGGGCGAACGAGACGGGAGGAACGAACGGCGACGGAACCCGGGCCGCGCGGCAGGCGGACCAGGGCCCGGAGGCGGTCCGGCCCGGCGTGGTGGAGCAGGCACCCGCGGCCGCGAAGAAGGGCACGGGCCGCGACCCGCTGACCGACGACGAGATCCAGCGGGTCGAGAAGATCGCGATCGACAAGCAGTTGCTCACCTCCGGTGAGAACGTCGACGGCGCCCGCGGCCCGCAACGGCTGAGCGTCGACCTCGCCGACCCCGAGGCCGACGAACTCGACGACCCGGGCGCGCCGCGCCGGGCGGACGTGACCTTCTACGACTACCGGACCGACACCCTCGTCACCAAGACGGTCGACGTGGAGTCCGGCAAGGTCGTGCAGACCGGCACCCAGCACGGCGTCCAGCCGCCGCTGAGCCGCGCCGAGAACGCCGAGGCGGCCCGGCTGCTGATCGCGGACCCGCTGGGCGCGGGTCTCAAGGCGGACTACAAGGACGCCACCGGCCGCGAGCTGACCTCGCCGGACCAGCTGCTGCTCAACGGCGCCGTCTACCGCGCCACCCCGGGCGGGCAGCCCGCCGTGCTCGGCAAGTGCGGCGAACACCGCTGCGTGCGGCTGTTCCCGAAGGTCAAGAACGGGCCCTGGATCGACGCCCGGTGGCTGGTCGTCGACCTGAGCGCCCGCAAGGTGGCCCGGCTCGCCCACTGAGCGCCGGCCCGCCGGCCCTCAGTCAGCTCCTTCCCACTCGCTTTCCTGCAAGGGAGCCAACTCCGTCATGCCCGCGAACACCATCAACCGCGCCCGGACCCGCGCGGCCGTCGGCCTCGGTGTGGCCGCGCTCGCCGCCGGCGTCACGAGCGGCGCCGGACCGGCCGTCGCCCAGCCCAAGGCCGCCCCCGCGGCCGTCGCCGACTGCAGCACCGCCTACAAGATCGAGCAGAAGCTCGCCGGCGGCACCACCTGGCGGATGTGCTGGCGCTACGACAGCAAGGCTGGCCTGGTCCTGGAGAACGTCTCCTACCAGCCCAAGGGCGAACCCAAGCCGATCAAGGTGCTCAACAGCGCCCGGCTCGCCCAGATCGACGTCCCCTACGACGACGGCAGCGTCGAGTACGACGACCTGACCGGCTTCGGCTTCGCCCAGGGCCTGGTGAACCTGGCGCCCGGCGAGTGCCCCGGCGGCACCATCAAGACCATCCATGTCCCCGACTCCTGGGACCCGGACCACGCCGACGTCAAGGGCCTGTGCACGACCACGCGTTCGCGCGGCCACGCCTACCGCATGCAGGGCGACAGCGCGAACAAGGTCTTCCAGGCGCAGGGCAAGGACCTGCTCGTCTACACGGTCAACCAGGTCGGCTGGTACGAGTACATGACCGAATGGCGCTTCCAGGACGACGGCACCGTCAACATGAACGTCGGTGCCACCGGCAGCCTGTCCTACGACGACTACGACGCCGGCGACGGCCGTGGCTGGCCCCTCGGCAAGGGCGCCAAGGCGTACGCCACCAGCCACAGCCACAACGTCTTCTGGCGGCTGGACTTCGGCCTCGACGGCTCCTCGAAGGGCAAGGTGGAGCAGTACGACTCGGCCGTCACCGCCCCCGCCCCCGGCCGCCAGGCGCCGTCCGCCAAGACGACCCGCACCAAGGTCACCAAGGAACTCGCGGGCGACTACAAGACCTACCGCTGGTGGCGGATGGTCAGCGCGACCGGCAAGAACAAGGACGGGCACGCCCGTTCGTACGAGATCGTCCCCGGCCCCACCACGAAGTACCCGGGCCGCAGCTTCACCAAGCACGACGTGTACTTCACCGAGTACAACAAGTGCGAGCAGTTCGCCAGCAACAACCCCGGTGCCTGCCCGGCCGGTTCGGGCAAGTCGGTGGACAAGTGGGTCAACGGCCAGACCCTCACTCACCCGGTCGTCTGGATGAACGTCGGCTTCCACCACATAGCCCGGGACGAGGACCAGCAGCCCATGCCGATCCACTGGCAGGGCTTCGCCATCGCTCCCAGGGACGTCACGGCTATGAATCCGCTCACTCCCGATGAGCTGGCATGGCAGAACGGCCACTGGCGACCCCGTAGTTGAGAAAAACCTACCTGTCCATCCGGCTGCACCGCCGACCGCTCCCGGAGTACCCTTCCTTGATCGTTGAGACGGGGAAGGCCCGGGGTGGCGGAAGGCGGTGCACGGGTGGGCTCGGGAGGGCTGGAGCTGCCCCCTGGTGACGAGGGTCACGAGGGAAACTCCACAGACGTCCCGCCCGGTGCGGTGTCCCTGGCCCGTCCGATGGACGCCACGGGGTCCATCGGACCGGAACTGGACTGGGACGCCGACGCCTGGCTCGAGGTGCGCACCCGCGCCCAGCGGGCGGGCCGCGCGTACATCTGGCTGAATCTCGTCGAACAGCGGCTGCGCGCGGTGGTCGCCGCCGTGCTGCGGCCCATCTACGAGCCCGTCCACGGCGACGACTGGGTGGTGGCCGCGGCCGGCCCCGCCGGGCAGGAGTGGGTGCAGCGGGCGGCCGCCGTCCGCGAGGTCAGCCGCCGCAAGGGCTATCTGCTCGACCCGGCCGACGACAACGTGCTCAGCTTCCTCACCCTGCCGCAGCTGCGTGAGCTGGTGGTTCAGCACTGGCCTTGCTTCGAGCCCTACTTCGACGAGCGCCGCGACCTCGAACTCGCCCTGGACGAGCTGGAGGTGACCCGCAACGTCGTCTCCCGCAACCGGGCCCTGTCCGAGGCGGTGCTGAACCAGGCGGAGCGGGCCTCGGCCCGGCTGCTGGAGATGCTCGGCGCCGGCGGCGACGTGCCCTCCGCGCGCCGACTGCCCGTCGACGCGGTCGAGGACCTGGTCGGTGACCGGTACGCGGACGTGGTGGCCGTCCACGCCGACCGGGTGCGGCTCATGCGCCAGTTCCCGGCCGAGGACCTCTTCGGGGGCGCCCGCCGGCTCGACGCCATCGGCATCGGCCTCAACCTGCTGGTGCAGAACTTCTCCGGCCGCCGGCTGGTCCGGCTGGCGGAGTCCGGCTGCCGGGTGCGCCTGCTCTTCCTCAACCCGGCCTCCAGCGCCGTGAAGCGCCGCGAGCGGGAACTGGGGATGAAGCGGGGTGAACTGAGCCGCTCCGTGGAGATGAACATCCTGCACATGCGCCGGGTGCGGTCCCGGCTGCGCGACCCCGGCGCCTTCGAGATCCAGGTCTACGACGAGACGCCCCGCTGCACGGCCTACCTGGTGGACGGGGACGGCGCCGACGGGATCGCCGTGGTGCAGTCCTATCTGCGCGGGGCGCGCGGCATGGAGTCGCCGGTGCTGGTGCTGCGCAATGGCAGCCGGCTGGTCAAGTCGGACGACGTGGGGGAAGCCGGACTCTTCCCGACGTACCGTGAGGAATTCGAGCAGACTTGGGCGGATTCGCGCCCGGTGTCCTGAACTGTTCCTTCGGGTAAGCGGAACGCGGTCCCCGGATTGTCAGTGCCGCATGCGAGGGTGGAGGCCACTGGGGGAAAGCACCACCGAGAAGGGGGGCCGCCGATGGGCTGGCACCGGGAGCTGCTGATCGGCTTCGACCTGGAGACGACCGGGACCGATCCGTACGAGGCGCGCATCGTCACCGGCGCGGTGATCGAGGTCAGGGCGGGCGAGCCCGTGGGCCGCCGGGAGTGGCTGGCCGATCCGGGCGTCAAGATCCCGGCCGACGCCGTCGCCGTGCACGGCATCACCAACGAACGCGCGGCCGCCGAGGGCCGCCCGGCCGACCAGGTCGCCGACGCCCTGGCCGAGGTGCTGACCGGATACTGGAAGACGGGCGTGCCGGTCGTCGCCTACAACGCGGCGTTCGACCTCACGCTGCTCTCCGCCGAGCTGCGCCGGCACGGCCTGCCGTCGCTCGCCGACCGGCTCGGCGGCCGCGCCCCGGCACCGGTCATCGACCCCTACACGATCGACCGCCGGGTCGACCGCTACCGCCGCGGCAAGCGGAACCTGGAGGCGGTCTGCGCCGAGTACGGCGTCGTCCTCGACGCCGCCCACAACGCCTCGGCCGACGCCCTCGCCGCGGCCCGGCTCGCCTCCGCCATAGCCGGCCGCCACCCGAAGGTCGCGTCCCTCGGCCCGGCGGAGCTGCATGACCGTCAGATCGAGTGGTACGCCGAATGGGCGGCGGACTTCCAGGCGTTCCTGCGCCGCAAGGGGGAGGCGGACGCGGTGGTGGACGGCGTGTGGCCGGTGCGCGAACCGGCGGACAGCCGGACCCCGTAGCCGCCCGCCGTCAGAACGGGTACCAGCGCACCGTCCCGTCGCCGTCCCGCAGGGACGCCACCCGGCGCTCGAACTCGGCCAGCGCCCCGGGGTTGCCCGGCGCGTGCTGGGCCACCCACGCGCAGCTCGCGGTCTCCCGGGCGCCGCGCAGCACGGCGCATCCCTCCCACTCCCGCACGTCCCAGCCGTAGGCGTCGGTGAAGGAGTCGTACGCCTCGGCGGGCAGACCGTAGCGGTCGCGGGAGAGGGCCATGACCACCAGGTCGTGCTCACGCAGGTCGGCGGAGAAGGTCTCCAGGTCGACGAGGACGGGACCGTCGGGTCCGATGTGCACATTGCGGGGCAGCGCGTCGCCGTGGATCGGCCCGGGCGTCAGACGGGGCGTCAGCGCGGCCGCGGCGGCGGCGAACCCGTCCCGGCGCTCCCGCAGGTAGGCCGCGTCCCCCGGGGCGATCGTCGGGCCCGCGAGCCGCAGCCAGCGCTCCACCCCGCCCAGCAGATCGCGGGGCGGCAGGGGGACCGCGGGCGCGGGCAGCGCGTGCACGATCCGCAGCAGCCGGGCCAGGTCCCGGGGTTCGGCCGGCCGTACCGGATCGGGCAGCCGGTGCCACACCGTCACCGGGTGACCGTCCACCAGCAGCGGCTCCGGCTCGGCCGCCCGCACCGCGGGGACGTCCGCCTCGGCCAGCCAGCCCGCGATGTCCAGCTCGCGGCGGGCCCGGTCGAGCAGCTCGGCGTCCCGGCCGACCTTGACCACCAGGTCGCCGGCGGCGAACACCGCGTTCTCGCCCAGGGCGAGGAGCCGCGCCTCCGGCACCGGGCCCGGCAGCACCTTCGCCGCGGCCAGTACGTCCCGCGCCCGTGCCTCGTCCATCGTCCGCCTCCGTGCCGTCTTCCAGCGCCGTGCCTCTTCGGTCCTCGGCCAGTCTCGCATTCACACAGGTCGGACCCGGTGGGAGGGCGGTGTGGCCGCGGGCGGCAGCCAGGGGGGACTGGCCGCCGCGACACCGATGATCGCCGTGCCCCAGGCCGCCGACCGGTTCGGCGACGCCGCCGTCCTGGAGTCCCTGGGCGTCGCCCGCCGGCCGGACACCGCGGAAGCCACCGCCGACCGCCTCCGCGCGGCCGCGCTCGCACTGGTCGACGACCCGGAGCTGCCCCGGCGGCTGAAGGACGTCCGGCCCGGGACGGCGCGCGGGCGGCACGGCAAGGGCCCGCCGGTTCCCGGGGGAACCGGCGGGCCCTCGTCGACGGCCGGGTCAGACGGTCAGCTTCTCGTCCGCCGCCCGCGCCGGGGCGGCCGGGGCCGGCTCCGGCGACTCGTCGTGGGTCAGGTCGGGCAGCCGGTGCAGCCACTTCGGCAGGTACCAGTTGCGCTCCCCGAGCAGGGCCATCACCGCGGGCAGCAGCACTCCGCGGATGACCGTCGCGTCGATGAGGACCGCGGCGGCCAGGCCCACGCCCATCTGCTTCATGGACTGCATGGACAGGGTGCCGAAGATCGCGAACACGGCGACCATGATGACGGCGGCGCTGGTGACGACCCCGGCCGTGGTGACCACACCGTGCTGGATCGCCTCCCTGGTGCTCCTGCCGCGCATCCGCGCCTCGCGGATCCGGGAGACCACGAACACGTGGTAGTCCATGGACAGGCCGAACAGGATCACGAAAAGGAACAGCGGCAGCCAGGTGACGACCGCGCCGACGCCCTCGGCGCCCACCAGCGAGGCTCCCCAGCCGTGCTGGAAGACGGCGACGAGGATGCCGTAGGCGGCGCCCACCGACAGCAGGTTGAGCACGATCGACGTGATCGCGACGGTCAGCGAGCGGAACGACAGCAGCATCAGCAGGAAGGCGAAGACGACCACGAACGCGAAGACCGGGACCACCGAGCCCAGCAACTGGTCGTTGAAGTCCTTGTTGCCCGCGACCTGCCCGGTGATCGGCGCCTGGAGGCCCTCGACCCGGCCGAGGGTGGCGGGCCTGACCCCGTCGCGCAGCTTGTCGAGGCTCTTGACGGCCCGGTCCATGTCGGAGCCGCCGACCAGCGGTACGGAGACGAGGGCGACGTCGCGCGCCTTCTCCAGCCTGATGTCGACGGGGCCGCGCGAGGCGCCCGAGGAGATCGCCCGCTCCTTGAAGTCCGCCAGCGCCTGCCGCACCTCGGGCGCGTCGATGTCCTTCGCCCTGACGACCACCTGGGCGGGCTCGGAGCCGCCCGGGAACGCGTCGTTGACCCGGTTGTAGGTCTGCACGATCGGCAGTGAGTCGCCGAACTCCTGGTCCAGCGTGAGCTGCTGGGTCTTCATACCGAGCGCGGGCGAGGCCACCGCGAGCAGCGCGCCGGCCGCGACCACGACGGAGAGCAGCGGCTTGGCCAGCACACCCCGCAGCACGGCGGTCCAGAACCGGCTCTCGCCCCGCGTGCCCTGCCTGGGGCGGCGGCGCAGGAACGGGATCCGTCCCTTCTCGACCCGCTCGCCCAGCAGCGACAGCAGCGCCGGCAGCACCGTCACCGAGCCGACCATGGCGACGGCGACCACCATCAGGGAGGCCAGGCCCATCGCCTCGAAGGTCGCGAGGCCGGTGAACAGCATGCCCGCCATGGCCACGCACACCGTGACACCGGAGACGATGACCGCCCGGCCGCTGGTGGCGGCGGCGATCCTGAGCGCGGTGCCCGCGTCCCGCCCCGCCTCCCGCTCCTCACGCTCCCGGCGCAGGTAGAACAGGCAGTAGTCGACGCCGACGGCCATACCGACCAGCAGCATCACGGAGTTGGCGGTGTCGCTCATCGGCTGGAGGTGGCTGACGAGCCCCATGAGGCCCATCGTCGCCATGATCGCGGTGACCGCGAGCGCCACCGGCAGCAGCGCGGCCACCAGCGCGCCGAAGGCGATCAGGAGGATGCCGAGCGCCACCGGCACCGCGGAGAGCTCGGCCCGCTTGAAGTCGTCGCCGAAGGCGTCGTCGTACTGCTTCTTCATGCTGGCGCCGCCGATCTCCTCGATCCGCAGCGAGCCGTGCCTCGCCTGCACCCCGGCCACGGCGTCCAGCACCGGTTCGACGCGCTCGGCGGCGGTGTCCGCGTCGCCGCGCATGTCGAACTGCACCAGCGCGCTGCGGCCGTCCCGGGAGATGGTGCGGGTGTCGTACGGGGGGGGGGGGGGGGGGGCCCCGCCCCGCCCCCCCCGCCCCCCCCCCCGGTGGCGCCGACGGCCGCGACGACGTCGGTCACGGCGGCCCGGAACTCGCCGCTCGTGGCCCGTACGTCCCCGCTCCTGGACTGGATCAGGACGGTCTCGCCGGCCGGCTGCTCGATGCCCGCGTCGGCGATGATCCGTGCGGCCGTGTGCGTCTCGCCCTTGAGCTGGTCGTTCTCGTCGACGTCGACCCGGCCGGCCGCCGAGCCGAGCCCGATGGCCAGGACGACGAACAGCACCCATATGCCGACGGCGGCCCACCGGTGCCGGGCGCTCCAGCCGCCGGCGCGGGCGGCCAGCCCCCGCACCCGCACGTCCGTGTTCCCCATGACGGGATGTCCCCCCCGTGTGCGGTGGCGGCCCCCTGCCGCCACCTCCTCGCTTGCTCCGTCTCGACGGTAGGCGCCGCGCCCGGCCGTCTCGTCGTGCTGTCCGGTGAGCCCCAAGGGACGCGGCTCACCGCTGGGGAGGACGGCGGCCCCTTACATCTATCGCCGGCTCTCGGGGCCGCGCCTCGGGGGTGTCCGATCCGCCGCCAGAGATCCACTTTGTGATTACGAAAGGTTGTTGAACAAATCACAGCTGCGTGTAGGAGTTGATCCGCACCCTCCGTATCGGCCAGAGTTTCGCGCAGTCCGGCGCACGCCCGGCATCGGCCGTCGTGCCCGCCCCCACGGGGCACGGCGGCCGCTCTAAGGTGACCGGATGACGAACTATGCGGCACTGCTGCGCGGAATCAACGTCGGCGGCAGCAGGAAGGTCCCGATGGCCGACCTGCGCACGCTCATGACCGGCCTCGGCCACGACGGCGTACGGACCCATCTGCAGAGCGGCCAGGCGGTGTTCGCCGCCGTTCGCGGCGACGAGGAGTCGCTGGCAGCCGAGTTGGCCCGGGCCGTCGAGGAGCGGTTCGGCTTCCCGGTCGACGTGATCGTGCGCGACCACGCCTACCTGCGCGCGGTGGTCGAGGGCTGCCCCTTCCCGGCCGCCGGGCTGGAGCCCAGGCAGTTGCACGTCACCTACTTCTCCGCACCGGTCACCGCCGAGCGCTTCGCGGAGATCGACCCCGGGGCGCACCTGCCCGAGGAGTTCCGCCTCGGTGACCGCTGCCTGTACCTGTACGCCCCCGACGGCGTCGGCCGCTCCAAGCTCGCCGAGGCGCTGTCCCGGCCGCGGATCGGCAAGGGCCTGACCGCCACCAGCCGGAACTGGAACACCGTCACCAAGCTGGCCGAGCTGACCGCACCCGGAATGGACCAGTGAGAACGTCCCGGATTGGGCCGGGATCATGAGCCACCGCCCCACTAGCGTCGTCACCATGACCGCTTCCCGGCAAGACCGTACGGCCCCCGCCCCCGCCCCCGCGCCCGCCCCCGACCCGGCCCGGGTCGACTTCTTCTGCGACCCCGCCTGCCCCTGCGCC
>NZ_JAJSZC010000085.1:0-30151 GCF_036815105.1 Streptomyces sp. IBSBF 3136 | reverse complement strand
GGCCACGACCCCGGCGCCGCCCCCGGCCCTCTCCTTCGCCGGCCTGGAGCTGCCGGTGGAGGTGCTGCGGACACTGAGCGGACTCGGGGTGCGCGAACCCTTTCCGATCCAGGCCGCCACACTGCCCGATGCCCTGAAGGGGCGTGACGTCCTGGGGCGCGGGCGCACGGGATCGGGCAAGACGCTCGCCTTCGGTCTGCCCCTGCTGACCCGTACGGCCGGGCGGCGCGCCGAACCGAAGCAGCCCCTCGCGCTGATCCTCGTACCCACCCGGGAACTGGCCCAGCAGGTCACCCAGGCGCTGGCGCCGTACGCCGAGGCACTGCGGCTGCGGATGGCCACGGTCGTCGGCGGCATGTCGATCGGCCGGCAGATCGCCGCGCTGCGCCAGGGAGCCGAGGTGGTCGTCGCCACCCCGGGACGCCTGCACGACCTGGTCGAGCGCAACGCCTGCCGCCTGGGACGGGTGCGGATCGCCGTGCTGGACGAGGCCGACCAGATGTGCGACCTGGGATTCCTGCCGCAGGTGGTCGAGGTGCTCGACCAGGTGCACCCCGACGGGCAGCGGATGCTCTTCTCGGCCACGCTCGACCGCGACGTCGATCAGCTGGTCCGGCGCTACCTCCACGACCCCGTCGTCCACTCGGTCGACCCGTCCGCGGGCACGGTCGCGACGATGGAGCACCACGTCCTGGTCGTCCACGGCCCGGACCGCTACGCCGTCACCACGGAGATCGCCGCCCGCGACGGCCGTGTACTGCTGTTCCTCGACACCAAGCACGCCGTCGACCAGCTCACCCGGCATCTGCGGGCAAGCGGGGTGCACGCCGGGGCCCTGCACAGCGGCAAGTCCCAGCCACAGCGCACGCGGACCCTGGCGCAGTTCAAGAACGGCGAGATCACCGTTCTGGTGGCGACCAACGTCGCGGCCCGCGGCCTGCACGTGGACGACCTGGACCTCGTGGTCAACGTCGACCCGCCCACCGACCCCAAGGACTACGTGCACCGGGCGGGCCGCACCGCCCGCGCCGGTGAGTCCGGCACCGTGGTCACGCTCGTGCTGTCGGGCCAGCGCCGCGAGACCAGCCGCGTGATGGCCGAGGCCGGCATCGAGCCGACCGTCACCAAGGTGCGCTCGGGCGAGGCGGAGCTGAGCCGGATCACCGGCGCCAGGACCCCCTCCGGTGCCCCGCTCGACGGCGGGCCCGCCGTTCCCCGGCCCAGGAACACCAACGCCCCCTTCCGCGGCCTCGGCACCAGCAAGGACACCTCCCGCGGTGCCGGCGGGAAGTCCAGGAAGGCCGGGGAGGCCCGCAAGCTGGCGGATGCCCGCAAGGCCGCCCGTGTGCGTCGTGGCGGCTGAGAGCCGTTGCCCCGGCAGTGGACGTGCCGGCCCGGGTTCGACGACCTTTCGGGGCGGCCCCGGGCCCACACCGCGCCCGGCATGACAAGCTGTGCCTGCCCGTGCCAACCCGCCCAACCCAGGAGGTCACCATGACCGCAGAGCCCGTGTCCACGGAAGGTGCGGAGCCGGCTGAGCCCGGGACGTCCCCTCTGACGCCGGACAGCGACGGCAACTACGACCTCAAGCGCAAGTTCCGCGAAGCCCTGGCCCGCAAGCGCGGCGCGCAGACGGACGCCGCCGACACGGCCGCCGGCCCGGATGCCTCGAAGGTGCGTGCCGCGCACGGCCCGGCCGCGAGCCAGCGGTCGTTCAGGCGCAAGAGCGGCGGCTGAGCCGGTCGGTCCGGGGATCGGGCCGACTCACCAGCACGCCGAACGCCACCCACGCGCGCGTCCCGCGTGACGGCCCGCGACGGGCGCGTGCCCACGCGCGCGTCGCGGGCGAGGCGCGGCCGGCGCTCTCGCCGCGCGCGGGCGTACGTGGCACGCCCGCCGCCGTCCTCAGTCGACGTCCACGCGGCCGTCGTTCGGCTTCTGCTCCTTACGGGCGGCCAGCCGGAGCAGGCCGTTGTCCTCGTTCTCCTGGGGGCGGTGGCCGTCGGGGTCGTGGCCGCCGAGGTTCTGCCGGACCGAGTCGAGGATCGTCAGGCCCTGGGACACCAGCCCGGCGGCGATCTCGCCGAGGCCGTCCGCGCCGTTGAGGACGTTGACCTGGGCGCCCGCGAGGCCGCCCGCGGCCTCCTTGACGATCTGCGGGAGCTGGTCGATCAGCATCCGGTCGAGTGCGACCCGGTCGTACGAGGCGGCCGCCTCCGCCTGGATCTTCATGCGCTGTGCCTCGGCGGCCGCGAGGATCCTGACCCGCTCGGCCTCGGCCTCGGCGGGCTTCACGATCTCCGCCACCAACTGCTGCTGACGCAACTTGGCCTGTCGTTGCGCCAGTTCCGTCTGGGCGGCGAGCACCTCCTGCTGGGCGTCCGCCTGAGCCAGCGGTCCCGCCTGTGCCGCCTTCGCCTGGGCGCGGTCCACCTCGGCCGAGTACTCGGCCCTGACGACGGCGGTCTGCCTGGCGTACTCGGCCTGCGCGCGGGCCGCCGCCTGCTCCGCCTGGGCCGCGGCCTGGGTGGCCTGCGCCTGGGCGATCTGGGCCTGCCGCTGGATGGCCGCCTTGTGCGGTGCGGACATCGCGTCGATGTATCCGGTGTCGCCGTCGTCGATCGACTGGATCTGGAGGGAGTCGACGGTCAAACCGATCTTCGCCATCTCGGTCTTGGAGGTGTCCAGGACCTCCGCGGCGAGCTTCTGCCGCTCGGTGACGATCTCCTCGACCGTCATCGAACCGATGATGGCCCGCAGGTGACCGGCGAAGATCCGACCGGTGAGCACCGACATCTGCTCCTGGTCGGAGAGGAACCGCTGACCCGCGTTGATGATGCTCTCGTGATCGTTGCCGACCTTGAAAGCGATGACCGCGCGGACGTGCAACGCGATGCCCTGTCTGGTCACGCAGGTCTCGGTGACCTCGGACTCGCACATGGACAGGGTGAGGAACCGGACCTTGCGGAAGACGGGGAGCACGAACTTGCCGTGCCCCGTCACCACGCGGAACGGCGCGCCTCCCAGGCCCCGCCTGCCGCCCGAGATCAACATCGCCTCGTCGGGGGCGGGGACGCGGTATCCAAGCATGCCTGTACTCCTCAGTCGGCGCCGGCCGGGTCCTCGCCGAGCGCGTCCAATGGATCCACCCACTCGATGACACCGACCTCACGGCATCCACGCGACTCGATCACGAGCACCGTCGCACCCGCGGACACGGGCTGCTCCGACCAGGCGAGGAAGGTCTCGGAGCCGCCTCGGACCCGCACCAGGATCTCGCCGGGCCCCGCGGACCCGCGCGTTCCGATCAGTACCGTCCCCGTGCGGCCGACCACGGCCTCGTCCGGTGGCATCAACGGCCGACCTCCTCGTGCTGCCCCCCGTGATTCCGACGATAGCCCCAGCCCGGCAGGAAACGGGCACCGTCGGCGCAGGCAGGGAGCCCGAATCGGGGGGTGCTGAATGCCGCGCACCATGTCCGGCCCACTGCTGTGAGCCGCGTGCCCTGCCGCCGGTGCGGTGTCCGAGGCCGGCCGTCAAGCGCCTTTTCGCACGCGGCCCGGAGAGGGACGTGCGCAGCCCGACAACGGTACCTAGGGTGGGGAGTGCAGGTCTGTGACACGGCCTGCAACGAGTGACGGAGCAGGAAGACGCGCGACGCAGTGCGCTGCCCGCTGCAGTCCCGGCCGCGACGAGCGGCGAGCGGTCGGCGCGCACGTCGTCGGGCGTTGGGGATGGACCAAGGGCGGTTCTGAACCATGAGGGATGTTCATCGGCTTGAGCCCCTCTCGGCGGACCCGGGCGGCGGCAGCGTGCTCGCGGCGTGGGAGCGGTTCGTGCAGGGCGAGGATCACATTCCGGGTGTCCGGCCTCTGGTGGCGATCTCCTGGCATCGCTGCCGAGAGCAGTACCGGGTCGATCCTCACCTCACGGAGGCTCCGGTGGCCGTCGCGGAGCTCGACCGTACGCCCGAGCACGATGTCGTCTTCGCCGAGCTGGGTTTTCGCGCCGCCTCCGTGGCACATGAGGTGGGCAACCTCGGTGGCCTCGTCACCGTCACCGATGCCACCGGCCGCATACTGGCCGAGTGGGGTGATCAAGCCGCGCTCGCGAGAGCCGGCGACTCCAATCTGGCGCCCTGGTTCTGCTGGTCCGAGTGCGCGGTCGGGACGAACGGCATGGGCACGGCGCTCGAGGCGCACGGCCCGGTATCGATCAGGGGCGCGGAGCACTGGTGCCAGGCATTCCACGACTGGGTCTGCGCGGGCATCGCGGTGCGCGACGTGGTGACCAGGGATCCGATCGCGGTCCTGAACATCTGCTGCTGGCGCAGACAGCTTCCCGCGTCCGCGGAAAGCTGGCTGGCGAACGCGGTCACCATGACCCAACACCCGCTGAAGCGGCGCGCCCGGGACAGCGGCGCCGAGTTGGTCGCCGCCTACACCCAGGCCAGGGGACGCTCCGGTGCGGCGCTCGCCGCCGTGGACACCGCGGGCAAGGTGGTGATCGCCGACGACATGGCAAGCGTGCTCCTGGGCGTCCCGGCATGCACCCCGGCGGTCGACCCCACGCTGCGATGGAACCCCGGGCTGCCGGAACTGATCGCGGCCGCCCGGTATGCCACCAGCCAGGCGGCTCACAATCCTGACTGGGTCGGCTCGACGCAGATCTTCGCCCATCTCGCCGACGAGCCGACCTCGATCAGTATTCGACCCGTCTTCTCGTCCGGACACCTGATCGGGAACCTGATCTCGTTCGGTGCCTCCGACGGGACACGGCTGCCCCAGGCGGAGGGGTTCGTGCGCCCTTGGGTGCAGCCGCGCCGACTGGTCGCGATGCGCGACAACCGGATGGTGCTGCTACGCCTGCCGGAGGTCTCCGTCGCTGAATCGCAGGGGAACGACGTGTGGTTCTCCACCGATCAGGGGCGATTGCGAGCCGCCTCTCCGAGCCTGGACAAGCTCGACAGTGAGCTGGCGGATGTCGGCTTCCTGCGGGTGCACCGCCGGTACGTGGTCAACCTCAGCCGCATCCGGGAGATCGAGCGAGGACTCAAGGGCGAGCTGATGCTGATCATGGACGACCGGACGAACCAGATGGTGCCGGTCTCCCGGCGGAACGTGTCGGCCGTGCGTCGCGCGCTGGACATCTGAGAAGCCCGGCACGACCTGCTGGTATCGAAAGGAAAGTCCCGTGTCTGACAGTCCGGACGCCGTGGCCGGCGAGATGAACACCGGGAGCGCGGGCGGCCTCGGCCTCTCTGTCCCGACCGGGCACCGCAGTCAACCGATCGGGGGTGCGAGCAACCGCGACTGGTGGCCGAACCGGCTCGATCTGACGATCCTGCGGAGACACCCCGCCACGGTCGACCCCATGGGCGAGGACTTCGACTACGCCGCGGAGTTCCGGACGCTCGACCTCGACGCCCTGGCACGGGACGTCGACGAGGCGCTGACGACGTCGCAGGAATGGTGGCCGGCCGACTTCGGCCACTACGGGCCGCTCGTCATCCGGATGGTGTGGCATTGTGCCGGGACGTACCGCATCGACGACGGCCGCGGTGGCGCGGCCGCCGGCATGCAGCGTTTCGCGCCGCTGAACAGCTGGCCGGACAATCGCAACCTCGACAAGGCGCGCCGGCTGCTCTGGCCGATAAAGAAGAAGTACGGCCGCAGGATCTCGTGGGCCGACCTGATGATCTTCGCGGGCAACCGCGCCCTGGAGACGATGGGTTTCACGACCCTCGGCTTCGCCGGCGGCCGGGCGGAGGTCTGGGAGCCCGACGAGGACATCTACTGGGGTCCCGAGCGCGCCTGGCTCGGCGACGAACGTCACGGCGGCGTCCGGGAGCTGGAGAGGCCGCTGGCCGCCGACCAGATGGGCCTCATCTACGTCAACCCGGAGGGACCGAACACCGTCCCGGACCCGCTCACCGCGGCCCGGGACATCCGCGAGACGTTCCGGCGCATGGGGATGAACGACGAGGAGACCGTCGCGCTGATCGCGGGCGGCCACACGTTCGGCAAGACCCACGGCGCGGCCGACCCGGACGCCTACCTCGGTCCCGAACCCGAGGGCGCCCCCCTCGAGGAGCAGGGCCTGGGCTGGAAGAGCAGCTACGGCACCGGAAAGGGCCCGGACGCCATCTCCAGCGGGCTCGAGGGTGTGTGGACACCCACCCCCACGAGATGGGACAACAGCTTCTTCGAGACCCTGTTCGGCTACGAGTGGGACCTGGAGCTGAGCCCCGCCGGCCTGTGGCAGTGGATCCCGAGAAACGGCGGCGGGGCCGGCACCGTGCCGGACGCCCACGACCCGTCGACGACACACACCCCGACGATTCTGACGACGGACCTCGCCCTGCGAACGGACCCGGTCTACGAGCCGATCTCGCGCCGTTTCCTGGAGCACCCGGAGCAGCTCGCGGATGCGTTCGCCCGGGTGTGGTTCAAGCTGACACACCTCGACATGGGCCCGATCCAGCGCTACCTCGGACCGCTGGTCCCCCGGGAGACGCTGCGCTGGCAGGACCCGGTCCCCGCCGTGGACCACGAACTCGTCGGCGCGGCGGACATCGCCGCGCTCAAGGGCCGGATCCTCACCTCCGGGCTGTCGGTCTCCCAGCTCGTCTCGACCGCGTGGGCGTCGGCCTCGACGTTCCGCGTCAGCGACAAGCGTGGCGGGGCGAACGGCGCGCGCATCCGCCTCGAACCGCAGCGGGGCTGGGAGGTCAACGAACCCGACGCGCTGGCACAGGTGCTGCGCACCCTGGAGGGGATCCAGGAGTCCTTCAACAGCTCCCAGACCGGCGACAAGAAGATCTCGCTGGCCGACCTCATCGTGCTCGGCGGAGCCGCGGCTGTCGAGCAGGCCGCCGAAACCGCCGGCCTCGACGTCCGGGTCCCCTTCACTCCGGGACGCACGGACGCCACGCAGGAGTGGACCGATGCGGAGTCCTTCGCCCCGCTCGAGCCGAAAGCGGACGGGTTCCGCAACTACCGCGGCAAGGCCGACCGGCGGCCGTCGGAGCACCTGCTGGTCGACCGCGCGAACCTGCTGAGCCTGAGCGCGCCCGAGATGACCGTCCTGCTGGGTGGCTTGCGGGTGCTGGGCGCCAACCACCAGCACTCGTCGCTGGGCGTCCTCACCTCGGCGCCCGGGTCGCTGACCAACGACTTCTTCGTGAATCTGCTCGACACGGGCACGGAATGGAAGCCGACATCGGCGACCGCGGAGACCTTCGAGGGCCGCGAGCGCGCCACGGGCGAGGTGAGGTGGACCGGCAGTCGCGTCGACCTCGTCTTCGGCTCGAACTCCGAGCTGCGTGCCGTCGCCGAGGTCTACGCGAGCGACGACGCACGGGAGAAGTTCGTGCGGGACTTCGTCGCCGCGTGGGACAAGGTCATGAACCTCGATCGGTACGACCTCGCCTGATCCTCCCTCGGGACCGGATGCCGGGCGAGGCTTCGTGACCGGTCGGTCGTCGGTGTTCCGGCGACGGTTCATCGGGTCCGCGGTGGGCCCCGGCGCGACGCGGTGCGGTGCGACCCGGCTCCTCCCAACGGCGGCAATTCGGGTACGAACGGTAGCCCGTCGCGGACGAACGGCATGAGCCGCCCGAACCGGGGCTCACTCTTGTCGGTGTGATCCATGCGGCGTAGCGTGCCTTTTGAGTGCCGATTTCTCACCCTTTTCGGCGTGATTCCCCCGGCGTAGCACGTTCCTCGACCACCGATTGCAGCCGGGTGTCGGACGACGCGAAAAAGAAACGTCGAGGTCGATTCGGAGAACAAAGTACACAGACCTTCGGAATGAGGGGAGTGAAGCCCCGATGACGACCGCGCAGGAGCGGGCCGACCTGCTGGACCAGATCGGGTTGGCCACACAGAACAAAGCAGCGCTGGGTCAAGTGCTGGGAACCGGAAGCATTGGACAGGCCACCGAGGGGCCGGACGGCCGCATGCAGGCCACAGTTCGTATCAACCCGGATGAGCTGACCTGGGATCCTTCCATTCTGGTCATGCCCCACGGAGGCGATATCGAGCTGGAGCTCGTCAATGACGACCAGAACACGCACTGCGCGCTCCTGCCGAGCAATGGCGACCGGAAATTCATCTGGTTGGTGAACCATTCGCACGGACACGCGCACCTCAACCTCGACGGGCCGGGCTACTACTGGTACGCCTCGCCCACGGGCAACGACGAGGGCAGGGGGCTGACCGGGGCCATCGTCGTCCTGGGGGACGCTCCGCCAGAGGCACGCCTCGACCGTCCCGAACAGCCGCGGCCGTAGGAAGTAGGAGGTGGAGGAAATGACTGTCGACTACGCCGACTACGTCGACGCGGGTGAGGCCGTCGACCAGGGAGCCCTGAGCGGCAAGGTCGCGGGCGGGGAGGTCGCGCCGCCGGTGGTGGCGGGCGTCAACTACGAGCGCATACTCCATGCGCGCGAGGAACCCCAGAACTGGCTCACCTACTACGGCGCCTACAACGGGCAGCGGTACAGCCCGCTGGATCAGATCAACACGGAGAACGTCAAGCGCATGGTCCCCGCCTGGGTCTTCCAGGCCGGCACGACCGGTCTGATCGCGGGCGCGTCGACCTACTCGTTCGAGGCTGCCCCGATCATCGTCGACGGGGTCATGTTCCTCTCCGGCTGGGACGGCTGGGTCTGGGCCCTCGACGCGAAGTCGGGTGTGGAGATCTGGCGGTACAAGCATGCGGTCCCCTTCGACGTGTCCTTGTGCTGCGGGAACGTGAACCGTGGGGTCGCCGTGGCTCAGGGGAAGGTCTTCTTCGTCACGGCGAACGCACGTGTGCTCGCGCTCGACGCCACCACCGGCAAGCGGGTCTGGGACAAGACCTACGGAGACGTCCGAGCGGGGGAGAGCGCCACGGTCGCCCCGCTGATCGTGAAGAACATGGTCATCGTCGGGAGTTCCGGCGGCGAGTTCGGCGTACGCGGCCACCTCGACGCGTTCGACCTCGAGAGCGGCGAGCACCAGTGGCGTTGCTACACCGTGCCGAAGCCCGGGGAGCCCGGCTCGGAGACCTGGCCCGCCGACGGTGAGGCCTGGGCTCGGGGCGGGGCGAACTGCTGGGTCACCGGTACCTTCGACCCGGAGACGAACCTGCTGTACGTCGGCACCGGCAACCCGGCGCCCGACTTCGACGGAGGCGTTCGCGAGGGCGACAACCTCTTCACCGACAGCGTCATCGCCGTCGACGTGGACAGCGGTCAGATCCGCTGGCACTACCAGTGCACCCCGCACGACTTGTGGGACTACGACAGCATCGCCGAGTGCATCCTGTTCGAGCAGGACGGGCGCAAACTGCTCGGGCACTTCGACAAGAACGGCTACTTCTTCGTCCTCGATCGCACGAACGGCGAGAGGGTCAACATCACCCCGTTCGTGGATCGGATCACGTGGGGGGCGATCACGAGGGACGGCCAGGTGACGGCCAAGGTGTACCCGGACAAGGAAGGAGAACCGGTCCACTTCTACCCGGGTCCGGCCGGCGCCAAGGAATGGACCCATGCGGCCTACAGCCCGAAGACCGGGCTCTTCTACGTCCCGGTCCAGGACACCGGTGCCACGGCCACCCGGCGGCGCCGGGAGTTCAAGGAGAGCATTCCGTACTGGGGCGCGGGCGTTCAGGTGGACATCGAGGACATGGCGGGGTCCATCAGCGCCTTCGACGCGGGCGGCGAGGAGAAGTGGCGCTGGCGCAACGAACTCCCGATGTGCGCTTCGGTGCTTGCCACCGGCGGTGACCTGGTGTTCGCAGGTGAAGCCTCCGGGGAGTTCAACGCGCTCGACGCCCGCACCGGGGAGCTGTTGTGGCAGTTCCAGTGCGGAAGCGGCCACCACAGCAGCCCGACGACCTACATGGTCGACGGCAGGCAGTACATCGCCGTGCCGGTCGGTTGGGGTGGCTGGGCCGAGGGGTTCCTCCCCGGCATGCTCGGCGCGGGGCACGGAAGCGCCCTGATCGTCTTCGCCCTCCCTGAATCGTCGTAGCGCGTGACCGGAGCCTGCCGCACGTCGGGCAGAGAGGAGGTGAATCCATGGAATCTCAGTTCGCTGTGCCGGAGACGCCCGAGACGGAGTCCCAACTCGCGGTGTGGGAGTCGCCCGAGTTCGACGAGATCGCAGTCGCCGCCGAGGTGACCATGTACCTCGATCGGTTGGAGGACTAGCGGACATGGGAGGGCGCCGGACCCGGTCCGGCGCCCTCCCACGGCTCCGGACGGCCGCGCCGGCGGCGGATCAGGACCACGTACGCCGCTCGGGCGCGTCCTGCGGCCCAGCACTCGCTGCACCAGCCGACATTTGGAGGAGAGCGGCATGGAAGTGGCCTGTGGACGGCCTAGAGATCCAGGTGTAGAGCCGTGACGACGACAACCACGAGAACCGGCGCCGACGAATTCGTCGAGACGTTGCGGGCCCACTCGCGGCGGTATCACGACCAGCACCCGTTCCACGTCCGGATGAACGCCGGCCGGCTGAGCCGCCGGCAGATCCGGGGCTGGGTGGCCAACCGCTTCTACTACCAGGAGAACATCCCCCGCAAGGACGCCGCGATCCTCTCGAACTGCCCCGACCTAGACGTCCGCCGCCGCTGGATCCGGCGAATCGTCGACCACGACGGTACCGCTGACGGTGAGGGCGGTATCGAGGCGTGGCTGCGCCTCGGTGAGGCCGCCGGGCTGACCCGCGAGGAGGTCCGGGACCACCGGCACCTGGTACCCGGGGTGCGGTTCGCCGTCGACGCCTACGTGAACTTCGCCCGGACCCGCCCGTGGGTGGAGGCGGTGGCGTCCTCGCTCACCGAGCTGTTCGCGCCCGACCTGATGGCGGCGCGGCTGGCAGCCTTCGAGCGGTGGTACCCGTGGATCGACCCCGAGGGCCTCGCCTACTTCCGCTCCCGCCTGGAGCAGGCTCCCCGCGACTGCGAGCACGCCCTCGAAGTGGTCACCGCGCACTGCCTCTCCGCCCATTCCCAGGCGCGCGCCGTCGACGCGCTGTCGTTCAAGTGCGACGTCCTGTGGAGCCTGATGGACGCCATCGACCAGGCCTACCCGGAGTGACCACCATGGACCCGACCCGTACCGGAACGATCCGGCCCAGTACCAGGATCCAACCCGGCGTCGGGGTGTCCGGCTCGGACCGGCCCCGGTTGGCGCGCCATGTCCGGCTGACCTTCTGCCGGACCAGGAGGCGTCAGGTCCTGTTGCACCCCGAGACGGTGGTGATCCTGAACGGCAGCGGCGCGGCCATCCTCGAGTTGTGCGACGGGCGGCACACCGTGGCCGAGATCGTGACCGAGCTGGGCGCGCGCTACCGGAGCGTCCCCGACGACCAGGTGCGGCAGTTCCTGACCCGGCTCGTCTCCCGGCGCTGGCTGGAGCTCAGCGATGGATAGCCCGTTCGGACTGCTCGCCGAGCTCACCTACCGGTGTCCACTGGCCTGCCCGTACTGCTCCAACCCGCTGAACATGGCCGGCTACCAGGACGAGCTGGACACCGACGAGTGGCGGCGCGTGCTGGCCGAGGCAAGCGAACTGGGCGTTCTGCAGTGCCATCTGTCGGGAGGGGAACCACTGCTGCGGCGCGACCTGGTGGCGATCGTGGCGCACGCCCACGACCTGGGCCTCTATACCAACCTCGTGACCAGCGCCCTCGGGCTCTCGCGTCCGAGGGCCGAGCAGTTGCGGGCCGCCGGCCTGGACCACGTGCAGATCAGTATCCAGGCCGATGAGCCGGCCGTGTCCGACCGGATCGCCGGGGTCCCGTCCTTCCAGCGCAAGATCGAGGCGATGGGCGTGGTCAAGGAGCTGGGCTGGCCGCTCACCATGAACGTGGTGCTGCACCGGCACAACATCGACCGCGTCGCCGATGTGCTCGGGCTGGCCGAAGAGGTGGGCGCCGACCGGCTGGAGCTGGCCAACACGCAGTACTACGGCTGGGCCTGGCGAAACCGTGACGCGCTGCTGCCGAGCCGGGCCCAGCTCGAGGCGGCCGAGGTCGTCGTGAGGGCCGCCCGCGAGCGGTTGCGGGACCGCATGGACATCATCTACGTCATCCCCGACTACTACAGCCGCTTCCCCAAGCCCTGCATGGGCGGCTGGGCCTCCCGGCAGCTGACCGTGACGCCGAACGGCGACGTCCTGCCCTGCCCGGCCGCCCAGTCCCTGCCGTTGCCGCGGGCCAGCGTGCGGGAGGACCCGCTGGCGCGGATCTGGGCCGAGTCCCCGGTGATGACCGCGTTCCGGGGCACCGACTGGATGCCGGAGCCCTGCCGGAGCTGCTACCGGCGGGAGCTGGACTTCGGTGGCTGCCGCTGCCAGGCGTTCCTGCTCACCGGCGACGCCGCCCGCACCGACCCGGTCTGCTACCTGTCACCCGACCACGACCTGGTCGCCCGGGCGGTCGAGGCCGCCAACGCCGACTCGCGGGACGACGATCCGCCGCTGATCCCCCGCCCGCACCGGCCCGGTCTGTCACCTGTCGCCCGACCACGTGGTCGCCCGGGCGGTCGGGGTGGCCAGGGCTGACTCGCGGGTCGGCGCTCCTCCGCCGAGTCCTCCCACAGGTCGGCCTGCCTCCCGGTGGAGCGGGTCAGCCGCCGAACCACAAGGGCAGCGCCGCAGCGGCGATGATCAAGGTGACCCCGCTCAGCAGGTCCGAGCGGATCCGGATGAGGCGCGCGGCGGCCCGCCCGAGCTGCAGTCCGATCAGCGACAACACCGCCGTCATGACGCCGAAGGTGGCGGCCGAGAACCACGGCGAGAGTCCGAGGACCCCCAGACTCGCCCCGGCGAACAGGTTGTCAAGGCTCAGCGTCAACGGGATGCCGAACAGTGCCCACGGGTGGTCCAGCTCGTCCGGCTCGGGGTTCCGGAGGGACGAGATGACGAGATAGAGACCGTATCCGCCGAGCGCGGCCGCACCCACCAAGTCGGCGACGTCCCCGACGAACTCCCCGATCTGGCGACCGATCAACAGTCCGACCAGTGGCATGACCGCGTCCCACAGTCCGAAGGTCAGCGCGACCTGCACCGCGCGTTTCAGGCCGAATGGGACCGTGCCGAGCGCGATCGATACTCGGAAATTGTCGAGACTGAGTACGAAACCCAGGACAAGTATTTCCCAGGTCATGGTGACGCCCCTACCCGATGACGACCGGCGTCGCTGGAGACGACTCTGCCTGGGCTGACATCCACCATATTCTACAGAATAACTCGGACGTTTCGTGTGATAAACCTGGCGAGACGATTTCCGGGGGGCGGTCGCAGGGCTGGCTGATTGAACCGCGCACCTGATTTTGTTGCACGCCTTGTAGGTGATTTTGTCCGGGCCCGCGCTGACGCTCGCGGGCCGCCTCGCGCACGTCCCGGGCGGCCGGTGAGGGCCGACCGGGACGTCGGTCTCAGGCGAGGTCGAACCGATCGAGATTCATCACCTTGGTCCACGCGGCCACGAAGTCACGTACGAACTTCTCTCCCGCGTCCTGGGACGCGTAGACCTCCGAGAGGGCTCGGAGTTGGGAGTGCGCGCCGAAGATCAGGTCGACGGCGGTGGCGGTCCACTTGACCTCGCCGGTGGCGCGATCCCGGCCTTCGAACACGTTCTCGTCGGTGGCCGACGCCTTCCACTCCGTGCCCATGTCGAGCAGGTTGAGGAAGAAGTCGTTGGTCAAGACTCCCGGCCGGTGGGTGAGGACACCGTGGGGGGATCCCTTGAAGCCGGTGTTCAGGGCCCGCATGCCGCCGATCAGCACGGTCATCTCGGGGGCGGTCAGCGTCAGCAGGTTGGCGCGGTCCAGCATGAGGGTCTCCGGCGACAGCTTCTCGCCCGCCGGAAGGTAGTTGCGGAAGGCATCCGCCTTGGGCTCCAGCACGGCGAAGGACGCCGTGTCGGTCTGCTCCTGCGAGGCGTCCGTACGCCCCGGCGCGAACGGCACCGTGACGTCGTACCCGGCGTTCCTCGCGGCCTGCTCGACGGCCGCGGACCCGCCGAGGACGATCAGGTCGGCGAGGGAGATCCGCGTTCCGCCGCTCTGGGAGAGGTTGAAGTCCCGCTGGATCCGCTCGAGCGTGCGCAGTGCCTCGGTCACCTCGGGGACGTCGTTGAGCTCCCAGTCCTTCTGCGGCGCGAGCCGGATCCGTGCTCCGTTCGCCCCGCCGCGCTTGTCGGTGCCGCGGAAGCTCGCCGCCGACGCCCAGGCGGTGGTGACCAGCTGGGGGCCGGAAAGGCCCGAGGCGAGGATCCTCTCCTTGAGGGCGGCGATGTCCTCGTCGCCGACCAGTTCGTGATCGACGTCCGGAACGGGGTCCTGCCACAGCTGCGGCTCGGGAATCCACGGGCCGAGGTAACGCGAGAGGGGCCCCATGTCGCGGTGCAGCAGTTTGTACCACGCCTTGGCGAACGCCACCGCGAGCTCGTCCGGGTTCTCGTGGAACCTCTTCGTGATCGGGCCGTAGACCGGGTCCACCTTCAGCGCGATGTCCGTCGTCAGCATCATGGGGGCGTGCCGCTTCGCCGGATCGTGGGCGTCGGGCACGGTGCTCCTGGCCGCGGGATCCGAGGGAGTCCACTGGTGGGCGCCGGCGGGGCTCCTCGTCAGCTCCCACTCGTACCCGTACAGGTTGTCCAGGTACCCGTTGTCCCACTTGGTCGGCTCGGTGGTCCACGCGCCCTCCAGACCACTGGTGAGCGCGTGGGGGCCCGTGCCGCTGTTGTACGTGTTCCGCCAGCCGAGGCCCTGCTGCTCGATGGAGGCGGCCTCGGGTTCCGGGCCGATGTAACTGGGGTCGACCGCGCCATGACACTTGCCGAAGGTGTGGCCGCCCACGATGAGCGCGACCGTCTCCTCGTCGTTCATCGCCATGCGCCCGAACGTCTCCCGAACGTCCCGGGCGGCAGCCATCGGGTCCGGGTTTCCGTTGGGACCCTCCGGATTGACGTAGATCAGTCCCATCTGCACGGCGGCGAAAGGACCGGTGAGTTCCCTGTCGCCGCTGTAGCGCTCATCTCCGAGCCATGTGTCCTCGGGCCCCCAGAAGATCTCCTCGGGTTCCCAGATGTCCTGTCGTCCGAAACCGAATCCGAACGTCTTGAACCCCATGGATTCCATGGCGCAGTTTCCGGCGAAGACCAGAAGATCGGCCCAGGAGATCTTCCGGCCGTACTTCTGTTTGACCGGCCAGAGCAGTCGGCGCGCCTTGTCCAGGCTCGCGTTGTCCGGCCAGCTGTTGAGGGGGGCGAAGCGCTGTGCGCCGCTGCCGCCACCCCCGCGGCCGTCCTCGATACGGTACGTTCCCGCGGCATGCCAGCTCATCCGGATGAAGAGCGGCCCGTAGTGACCGTAGTCGGCAGGCCACCACTCCTGGGATGTCGTCATCACCTCGAAGACGTCACGCTTCAGCGCGTCGACGTCGAGGGTCGCGAACTCTTTCGCGTAGTCGAAGTCCTCGTCCATCGGGTTGGATCGGGGCGAGTGCTGGTGGAGAACCTGGAGGTCCAGCTGATTCGGCCACCAATCCCGGTTCGTCCTGGGCCGCCGAGTCGGTGTGGGCGTCGGTGAAGGGATTGCTGGATTCTCGCTTTCACTGCCGGACATGCCCGTCCTTCTTCCTGTATCGGTGTTCCTTCTGCCGGCCTGCAGCTCGTGACGTCGTCGGCTTTGCCGATGTCGAGTACGTCGACCCACACAATCAGCGCGCCATGGCGCCCACCGGCTGGAAATTGTGCTGGGCCGCGTCCGTATGGTCGCGCACCGCAGACCACATCTCTATGAAACACGCAGAGCACTCCGCATGACAGACGTGAGGGAAAAGGCGGCGGCCGTAGGGCGTGGCACGCGTGACCCGTGGCCGACTTCGTCACCCATCCCGGTGCGCGGTGCCTGATCCGTCACCTTCCGCCGCAAGGGCCGCCCGAACCCGCTGCTCCTCGCGAGCAGAGCCGACGTCCCGTTCCAGGGGTGTGCGGCTCACGGCCGTCGCGAGGTCTTCCAAGGCCCGTTTCTGCAGTTCCGCCTCGCGCCGTACGACCGGGCTCCGGTTGCCGGCGGCGTCGTCCCACGCGTGGAGCGCCTCCTCCACGTGTTCCCAGTCCGGATTCCTGTGTTCGCGCACGTCGACCGCCGCCTTCTCGGTGTCCGTCTCCAGGGCCTCGGCGAACCGCTCCGCCTCGGGGATGAGACGGCTGTCGGCCCGCGGGACGTGGCTCTCCATGAGCATCGCCGCCCGGCCGAACCGCTTGAGCGCCTCCTGCGCGTCCTGGACCTCGCGCGACGTCAGACCCCTGGGGCGGACCGGTTCCTGCCTGGCACGGTCGTAGGCCTCCTGCCAGGCGGCACGTGCCTCCCTGCTCGCCAACAAGGCCCTGCGCATGTCGGCGCGATGCTCCCAGGACGGCTCGGCGTAGCTGCGGAGCACCGCGGCCGCGTAGCGGCCGTCGGCGGCGAGCCAGTCCGCGAGCCGGCCCGGCAGCCGGGGGGTCTCCCACGCGGGGAACACCACGTAGGCCAGCATCGCCAGGGCCCCGCCGAGCAGGGTGAGCACCACCCGCTCCGGGACCGTCTGCTCCCATGTCTGGCCGCCCATGCCGAGCAGGAAGACGACGTACGCGGCAGTGAAGCACTGGGAGTAGGCGTAGCCGGTACGGATCAGCGTGTACGACAGGCCCGCCGAGACCACCGCCAGCGCGCCGAACACATGGGCATCCGGGCCCAGGGCCCGCACCATCCCGGTGGCGAGCGCGACCCCCGCCAGGGTCCCGGCGAAGCGGGCCACCGCACGCGCGTACGTCCGGTGGAAGTCCGGCCGCATCACCATCACCGAGGCGATGGGCGCCCAGTAGCCGTGGCCCAGGGGGAGCCGGGCGGCGATCAGATAGCCGAGCGTGGCCACCGCCGCCAGGCGGACGGCGTGCCGGAACACGGGCGAGTCCCGGTGGAGCTCACGGCGCACCGCCCGGACGACGATCGGGAGCAGCCGGAACATGGTCGGGCGCATCAGGAACTGGGCGCTCGGGGGACCGGGCGGCGGGGGCGTCCTCCCGGAGACGCAGCCGCTCCCGGCGATCTCCAACGCCTCGCCGAGCAGTTCCACGAGCCGCTCGGCGGCCTCCCGGGCGGGCCCCTCCAGCACCTCGTGCTCCTCGTCGACGCGCAGGACCTCCGCGCTCCTGGGCGGCACGCCGGCGGGAGCGCCGCGGCGAATCGAACGGGCGGCCGCGTCCAGGACGTCGGCGGCCGCGTCGAGCAACTCCCGCGCGCGGTCCCGCCCGGGCCCCTCCGCCGGGGCGCCGACCTCCGGGTCGGCCAGCGCGGCGACGACCGGCCGAATGCGCTCGGCGAGTCCCCGGGGGCCGTGGAGGACGGGGGGACGGGTGCGGGCCTGCGACGGCGTCACGGCAGCCGCGTCCCGGGCCGTCATCAACGGCTCCGGGTCGAACGGGGCGGTCGGGTCGTGCCGCAGCCGGCGGGCGTAGTCCGCCACGGCGGCCAGGGCGTCGGCGAGCGCGTCACGATGAGCTCCCCAACGCCGGATGGGGAAGAGCAGGATCAGCACGGCTTGCGTCACGCCCCCGAGTGCGATGACCCCGGCGTGCTCCAGGGCTCCCTCGACGCTCGTGGGCAGGGTGATGGTCACCAGCATGCTGCCGACGGTCGTCGCTGCGACGATCCCAGCGGTCGATCCGACGGCCCACGCCATTCCCGCGGCAAAGGCCCATCCGGCCAGCAGCGGGAGAAACGTCAGGAGTCGCCCCGCCGCCAGGTAGCCCACGAAGGTGCTGAGCGCCAGACCCGCGCCCGCGCCGAGCGCGATCACCTTGCGCGGTCGCCAGGTGCGCTGGAAGGTGGCCCCACCCGCGGAGTAGGCACCGAGGGCGGCGGACGCGGCATACGCAGGGGAGACCAGCCACAGCGCCGGTCCGATGACGAGCGCCACCCCAACGGCCGTGCGCAGCGCGAGCAGGGGCTCCAGTCGCGTCTCCTCGATCGTGAGCCCGGATCGCACGACCTCCCCGAAGGCCCGCAGCCACGTCACGGAGATGAGCCCATCCGGAACGCCCTGCCGGGTCGCGTCGGCCTGGTCGGGGTGCGGCAGCCGTCGGGCAAGGAAAGCCTCCCACGCGGCCCGCGAACCGGCCGGCGGCCGCAGCCGCTGAACGGGCTGCTGCCACCGGCACCGCTGAGCGTCCGCGGTCCGTCCTGCGGGCCGGGCGATCGCCGTCGGTTCAGGTCCGACCGGAGCGCGGGCGATCGCTCCGAGCTCCGGCCGGGGAACGGGCAGGTCGCCATCCGTCTCCCGGACCGGTTCCCGGGGACACAGGCGGACGGCGACCCGGGTCTCTTACCGCTTGTGGCCGTTTCCATGTCCGTTGGGATGCAGGACCACCTTGGTCCAGCCCTCGTCGCGGGCGTCGAAGTGCTCGTAGGCGGTGGGGGCCTCGTCCAGGCTGAGTTCGTGGGAGACGACGAAGCTCGGCTTCGCCTTCCCGCCGGCGATCAGATCCCGCAGCGCCCGGTTGTACCTCTTCACCGGCGCCTGCCCGGTGCCCATGTGCTGGCCCTTGAACCACATCATGCCGAAGTCGATCGGGACCTTGCCCTGAGCCTCCAGCTCCCCCTGGGCCTCCGCGCCGCCGGGGTCCTGGGGCAGGAACACGCCCACCACGCCGATGTGGCCCGTGAACCTGACCGAGTCGATCAGTCCGTTGAGCGTGAGGCTGGCGTCCTCGTGTCCCTGGGGGTCGTGCGCCTGGTAGCCGACGCACTCACAGCCGTTGTCGGCGCCCAGACCGAGGGTGGCCTCCTTGACGACCTCCGCCGGGTTCTGCTCGGCGGTGTTGATCGGGATGGCCCCGACCTCCTCCGCCTTGCGCAGCCGGTCGGGATGGTGGTCGGCCGTCCAGACGCGGCCGGCGCCCTTGAGAAGGGCGGAGTAGGTCGCCATCAGCCCGACGGGACCTGCCCCGAAGACGATGGTCTGGTCACCCGGTTTGACGCCGGCCATCTCGGTGGCGTGATACCCGGTGGGGAAGATGTCGGCGAGCATCACGTAGTCGGTCTGCCGCTCGGCGGCGTCCTCGCCCAGACGCAGGGCGTTGAAGTCGCCGTAGGGCACGCGCAGCAGCTCCGCCTGGCCGCCCTGGTAGGGGCCCATGTCGGCGAATCCGTAGGCGGCTCCGGCGAGGGCCGGTTCCGGCTGCATGGTCAGGCAGTAGTTGGTCAGACCCTGCTCGCACTGCTTGCAGAAGCCGCAAGCGATGTTGAAGGGCAGGACCACGTACTCGCCGACCTGGACCTTGCGGACGGCCGAGCCGACCTCCACGACCTGACCCATGTTCTCGTGTCCCAGGGTGCGGCCGGACTCGAACGAGGTGCGGCCCTCGTACATGTGCAGGTCCGAACCGCAGATGTTGGTGGTGGTGATCTTGACGATGATGTCGCAGGGGTGTTCGATCTTCGCGTCCGGTACGTCCTTCACCGTGACCGTTCGCGGTCCTTCGTATACCGCTGCCTTCATGATGACTTCTCTCGGTGTCGCGGCATGACCGCGACACAGCGATGAGGAGAGCGCAAAGAGCCCGACTCCCGGGAACCGCTGTGAGGGGGTCCGATGCTCCGGCGCGCCTCTGCGGGCCGTTCACCCGGATCAGATGGAACGGTGGTGCCGCCGGTCGGCCAGGCGGGGCTTCGGCGCTCCGGCGGCGTGCCGCCCGGGTCCCCGTCGACCCCTGACGCAAACAGCCACGCACCGATCGATCAGCGGATCTCCGGACCCCTCTGGCCACCGACCGACGGCACATCTCCGACTGGGGTCACCGGCTAGTCATCGTGGTCGTCCTGCAGCATGCTGCGACGCTCCTGTTCGCGCTTGGAGTAGGCGGCTGCCCGGATCGCCTCGTCACTCTCCAAGCCCGATCCCAGCGCGCCGCCCACCGTGGCGACCGAGGCGACGAACCAGGACAACGTCCAGTACTGCGTACCGTGCAGCGGGGTCCGTGTCATGGAAGCGAACACTCGGTCGCTGAGGATGAACAGCGCCCACACCAAGTTGACGAGCATCAGACCCACGTAGCAGACGAGCACCCCGATACCCACGGTCACGATCGTCGAGGTGTTGTAGAGAGCCGCCCTCTTCCTCGCCTCCGGCGATGCCTCATCCGTTCGATGCCACAGGTTCGCGTCCACGATCAACCAGCCGATCATGAGCGCGACGGACCCGACCGTGGCGATCACGAGGCGCGGGGTGCCCAGGGACACGGCCAGGCTCCAGATGGTGGAGTTCACCGTGGCGACTGCTCCCGTGGCGAGTGCGGCCGCCAGGGCTTTCGACAAGCCCGGCACCAAGCGCCACGGCCGGTTGGCGCGGACCATACCGAGGAGCACCCTCAGGTAACCGCGCGGCCCGGTGACGATGTACCGAAGATCGGCCATCTCCTCCTCACTCACCTGGCCCGGACGGATGGGCGCGAGACGACCGATGAAGGGCCCTCGCAGCGGCTGACTCCCCGCAGGCCCCTCAGCCCCCGTGGCCCGCGGGCCCACCAGACTGAGGACGGCTTCTTCCACGGCCTGCCGGGCCCTTGTCTGCAGCCGGAAGCCCCCCAGCGAGGGAAGAGACAGCAGCGCCAAGCCGTGTCCGTGACTCAGGTCCACCACGAGCTTGCGCCCATGTGAGTGCAGCGGAAGGTCGGTGAGGGCCACGACGATGTCCCAGTTCCCCTTACTGCCGCGGGCCATGATCCGGTGCATCAAGGTGGGCGGGTCCTCGGTCCCTGCGGTGAAGGGCTCACTGACCACCTCGACGTCGAACCGTCGTCCCTGGCCGGACCTGTCGGCGAGCCGATCAGGAAGTGTCAGGGCCATGCGCTGCGCGATCTCCGTAGGCGCATCCGGATCCGCCAGGAGAGTCACGACCGTCACGCCCTGAGACGACACCCGCATGACTCCTTCCCGTCGGCTGCCCCCGCGATCGCGCGTGCCCACAGGATGCCCCCGAGGCAACGCCGACGCCGCGTGACACGCTGGCCCCTGCCGGCAGGTGCGGGCGGTACGGTCAGATCTCCTCGTCCTCCCCGTGCGGGACCTGCTCCACCGTGCGCGGTGCTGGGGCCGTTGTTGCCGAAGCCGGTATTCTGTGGACGCTCGTGTGAGCGAGGCCCGGTGACGGCGCCTGCCGCGCGGTTCCCGGCGCGATCAGGTAATCAGGAACGGTGAACAAGGACGCGAGCGACCCCTTCGTGCATGTCCGCGGCGCCAGTGAGAACAACCTGCGGAACATCGATGTCGACGTTCCGCGGGACGCGATGGTCGCTTTCACCGGCGTCTCCGGTTCGGGCAAGTCCTCGCTCGCGTTCGGCACGCTCTACGCGGAGGCCCAGCGGCGCTACTTCGAGTCCGTGGCACCGTACGCCCGAAGGCTGTTGCAACAGGTCGGCGCACCGCACGTGCAGGAAATCACCGGACTGCCACCCGCCGTGGCCCTGCAGCAGCGACGCGGGTCGCCCAGCTCACGCTCGACGGTCGGCACCCTCACCACGCTGTCCAATCTGCTGCGCATCCTGTACTCCCGCGCCGGCACCTATCCGCCCGGGGCCGCACGGCTGGATGCCGAGTCGTTCTCACCCAACACCGCGGCCGGCGCCTGCCCGGAGTGCCACGGACTGGGCGTCGTGCACGACGTCGCCGAGGACCTGCTCGTCCCGGACCCCTCGCTGAGCATCCGCGAGGGGGCGATCGCCGCCTGGCCGGGCGCCTGGCAGGGCGCCAACCTGCGCAGTGTCGTGAACGGCCTGGGAATCGACATCGACCGACCGTGGCGCAGGCTCAGGAAGAAGGACCGGGACTGGCTGCTGTACACGGACGAGCAGCCCTCCGTGTACATCGAGCCGGAGGAGGACCGCATCGACTACGGCTACCAGGGCAAGTTCTGGAGCGCCCGCAAGCACGTCATGCACGTCCTCGCCGACTCCAAGAGCGAGAAGATGCGCGAACGGGCGCTCCGGTTCGTCAGGAGTGTGCCCTGCCCCCGGTGTCACGGCAGCGGACTGCGGCCCGAGGCGCTCGCCGTGACGTTCGCCGGACGTTCCATCGCCGAGATCAACGCGATGCCGCTCACCGCGGTCGTGGCGTTGCTGCGGCCCGTCGCCGGGCGGTCCGAGGCCGACGCCACCACGTCGACCGCCCGGTCCGGGGAGACGACCGAGGTCGCGGTCCGGATCTGCGGCGATCTGGTCGCGCGGATCGACGTGCTGCTCGACCTGGGCCTCGGATACCTCAGCCTCGGGCGCCGCTCGACGACCCTCTCGCCCGGCGAGGCGCAGCGCCTGCGGATCGCCACCCAGCTGCGCTCGGGGCTGTTCGGCGTCGTCTACGTCCTCGACGAACCCTCCGCGGGCCTGCACCCGGCCGACGCGGAACCGCTGCTGGACGTGCTGGACCGCCTCAAGGCGGCGGGCAACTCGCTGTTCGTCGTGGAGCACGACATGGACGTCGTACGGCGGGCGGACTGGGTGGTCGACATCGGCCCCGGAGCGGGCGAGGGCGGCGGACGCGTGCTGTACAGCGGCCCGGTCGCCGGTCTTGAGCGGGTCGGGGAGTCGGCCACCAGCCGGTACCTGTTCGGGCGCGCCCAGCCGCTCGATCACCGCCCGCGCACACCGCACGGCTGGCTGCACCTGCGCGGCGTCTCCCGCCACAATCTGCACGACGTGTCCGTCGAGGTACCGCTCTGCGTACTGACGGCGGTGACGGGCGTGTCCGGTTCCGGAAAGTCGACGCTGGTGACGCAGGTGCTCGGCGAGGTCGTCCGCGGCCACCTCGGACTCGTACCCGAGGAGCCCGACGAGGCGCAGCTGGAGGTCGACGTCCAGGACGCGTCGGGGGTCGAGTCGTTCGACCGGCTGGTCCGGGTCGACCAACGGCCCATCGGCCGAACTCCCCGGTCCAACCTGGCCACGTACACGGGGATGTTCGACGCGGTGCGCAAGCTGTACGCGGCGACGGACGAGGCCAGGGCGCGCGGCTACTCGGCCGGGCGGTTCTCCTTCAACGTGCCCGAAGGGCGGTGCGAGACCTGCCAGGGCGAAGGATTCGTCGCGGTGGAACTGCTGTTCCTGCCCGGCACCTACGCGCCGTGCCCGACCTGCGAGGGCGCCCGGTACAACGCCGAAACGCTGGAAGTCACCCACCGCGGCAAGAACATCGCCGAAGTGCTGGCGCTGTCCGTCGACGCCGCGGCCGGGTTCCTGTCCGACGTCCCGGCAGCCTCCCGCAGTCTGGAGACGTTGCGCGAGGTGGGACTGGGGTACCTGCGGCTGGGCCAGCCCGCGACGGAACTCAGCGGTGGTGAGGCGCAACGCATCAAACTGGCCACGGAACTGCAGCGAGCCCGCCGCGGGCACGCGCTCTACCTGCTCGACGAGCCGACGGCGGGGCTGCACCCCTCGGACATCGCGCTGCTGCTGCGACAGCTGCACCGGCTCGTCGACGCCGGCAACACGGTCGTCCTCGTCGAGCACGACCTGGACACGATCGCCACCGCCGACTGGGTCATCGACCTCGGGCCGGGCGGCGGCGACGCGGGCGGGCGGGTGGTCGCGGCGGGCCCGCCGGCCAAGGTGGCGAAGGCCCGCCGCAGCGCCACCGCGCGCTATCTCGCGGCCCGGCTCGCGCGCTCCTGACGACGGCGCGAATGGCCGAGCACCGGTCGGCCGGGTTCGGGGCGCAGGGTCGCGCGCGTCGCCATGCGGCGTTCCCGGAACCTGCGGTGCACCGCGTTCTGTTGAAGGACGTGCCCGTCGGTGAAGGAGCGCAGGAACATGCCCAGGGTGGGGGCCCAGGGGGCGCCTCCACCGTGCACCGGCTCCTCCCACCGTCTGCGACCAGGCCGTCGGGTCAGCCGGGCATGGGGTGGTGCGCCCGGGCGAACTGCTCCACGACGGCGGCGCAGAAGGCGGGCAGGTCGGACGGACTGCGGCTGGTGACCAGCTGCCCGTCGACGACCACCTCCTGGTCGGCGACGACCTCCGCGCCGGCGTTGCGCAGGTCGGTGCGGATGCTGGGCCAGGACGTCAGGCGGCGGCCGCGCACGGCGTCGGCTTCCACCAGGGTCCACGGGCCGTGGCAGATCGATGCGACCGGTTTCCCGCTGGCCATGAAGTCCTTGACGAACTGCACCGCGTCGCGGTCCATGCGCAGCTGGTCAGGGTTCATGGTGCCGCCGGGCAGGAGCAGGGCGTGGTAGTCGTCGACGGAGGCGTCGGCGACCAGGCGGTCCACGGGGAAGGTTCCGGCCGCGTTGAGGTCGAACTGGCGGGCCTGGATCTCGCCGGGGCGGAGCGAGACGATCTCGGTCTTCGCCCCTGCGCCCTGCAACGCACCGCGCGGCTGGTCGAGTTCCACGCGCTCGACGCCGTCGGTGGCCAGAATGCACACCCGCATCTCCCGGAGTTCCTGTGTCATGGTGTGGCTTCCTTCACGAGTCGCTGGTTGTACGACGCGAGTGGTAGGGACACCCGGCAGAGCCTGACCTTCCTCCAGCCTTCGTCGCAGGCGTCGAAGTGACCTGCGCCTCGGTGAAGGTACCCGGTCTCCACCCTCCGCCGGCGTCAGGCATGCCAGTTCAGTCCGGCGACATGCACCGGGGCGCGACTGCTACAGCAGCCGGTCGAACACCGCGGTCACGCCCTCCCAGTGGCTGGTCTGCGGGTTCTTGACGTCCTGATACATGATTTTGAACGTCTCGGCGAGGGCGACGCTGAGACCGCCGATGATCTCGGGATAGCGCTCTTCGGTCTCCTGAGTGGGTGTCCTGTCGAGGGGAGGGTGCGCGGCGAGCTGCTCCAGGATCGGCTTCAGCTCGACCTCCTCGTCGAGCCGCCGGAACCGGTGGATGCTCTCCTGGAGACCCTTGGTGATCGGTAGATCCCACGGTTCGACGGTATCCCTGCCATTGGCCTTGGCCGACGCCTGGCCGACGACCAGGAGGTCGTAGAGCTTGGCGCCCACGAAGTCGCCGTACCGCTTCAGGTCGTTCTTGTCGACGTCGAGGCTTGCGGCGGCGCGGAAGAACCTCTCGAACTTCGACACACCCATCACGGTCATGCCTCTCGCCTCCTCACCGGGAACGGACGGCGTCGTTCGCTCCCGCCCGCGCCGCCATCGGCTGTTACCCGGTCGAGATTCGCAGAGCCCCCTGCTCAGCGCCTCCGCACCCCAGGCCCAAAAGGAACAGCCCCTCCTACCCTGGCAGAGCAGCATGAAAGGCGCAGGCGCCTCCCGGCGGGCCGTACGGCCGGCCCTCCGCAGGAAGCTGCATGGCGTTGCGACGCCTTGAACGAGAGCCGCCGACCGGACGACCCGACCAAGTCGGGAAGCAGGACTGTGGCGGGGCGCCCCGACGAGAGCGGCACACGACCGTCGACGCCGAACAGGCCGAACGGACCGGCCGGAAACGCGACGGCGGGAAAGCCGACCCCCGCCCACGGGCACGCCGCCCTGACGCACATCCGGCAGACCGGCGCCCCTTCACCGTGGCGGAGGCCGGCCGTCCGCACTTGTGCTCGGAGGTCCATCGAGCCCGCTGCCTTTCCTCCCGCCGGGAGCAGGCGGGGTGTGGCCCACATCCGGAGCATGGAGATGTCCGACAGCCCCCCACACGCACGACGCACGCACGACGCACAAGGACGGCTCATGGACTACCACACCTTCCTCGACACCATCACCCGGCGCGCCCCTGTCCCCCCGGAGAAGGCGGAGCCCCTCACCCGCGCCACCCTGGAAACCCTGGCCGAGCGGCTCACCAGGGGTGAGGCGGAGGACCTCGCGTCCGAACTGCCCAAGCCGCTGAAGGAACCGCTGGTCTCTCCCACTCCGGAGGCCGAACGCTTCGGACTCGACGAGTTCATCGATCGGGTGAGCAGGCGAGCAGGGGTGAGCCCGGACGAGGCCCGCGAGGGCGTACGGGCGGAGCTGAGCACCCTGAGGGACGCGGTCAGTGATGGCGAGTTCCGCCACGTGATGTCGCAGCTGCCCCGGGACTTCGAGGCTCTCGTCGGCGCCCCGGGCTAGAACGAGCCACGACCGACGAGGTCGGCGCCACATCGGCGAGGGGATGCGCGAGGATCCCGGTCGCGCGACCTCAGTACGCGTCCGGCCCCGGACACGGCATGAAAACGCCGGAGGATCGCATGGCACAACCGACAGTTCCCTCAGCCGGCGCACCCGTGGACGTCGAAGGCGGGGCGCAGCTGCCGTTCTCCGAGCACGCGGCCATGGCCAGGGCGTATCCCGGCGGCAGGATGACCGTGGGCGCCATCACGCCCCTGGAGGGCTTCGACGGGCCCGTACCGTCCCTGGCCGGACACATCGAGCGGATCCAGCAGGCCGAGCGGGCCGGCTTCGCCTCGGTTTGGGTCCGTGACGTGCCGCTGCTGGATCCGAGCTTCGGGGACGCCGGGCAGGTCTTCGACCCGTGGGTGTACCTGGGGCTGCTCAGCGCCCGCACCACCTCGATCACGCTGGGGACCGCCAGCATCGTCATGCCGCTGCGGCATCCGTTGCACACCGCCAAGGCGGCCGCCTCGGTGGACCAGCTGTCAGGGGGGCGGCTCCTGCTCGGGGTGGCCACCGGTGACCGGCCCGTGGAGTTCCCGGCCTTCGGTCAGGACCCCGACGGCCGGGCCGAGAGATTCCGGCAGTCGCTGGAGTACTTCCGTGTCGTCCTCGAGCATCGTTTCCCGCACGTGGAGTCGCCGCTCGGCCGGATGCGCGGCACCGATCTGCTGCCCAAGGCGGTGTACCGGCGGATCCCCGTACTGATGACGGGACGGGGCAGGCAGGACGTCCGGTGGATCGCCGACAACACGGACGGCTGGCTGTACTACACCCCGCCGCTCCAGCAGCAGGCCGAGAACATCGGGCGGTGGCGGGAGATGACCCGCGGTGACGGCGGAGGGTTCAAGCCGTACGCCCAGGCCACCTATCTGGACCTGACCGAGGACCCGCTGGCGCTGCCCCGGCGCATCCACCAGGGCTTCTCGGTGGGCCGGGTGTCGTTCCTGGCGATGCTGCGGGCATGGCAGGACATCGGCATCGACCAGCTGATGATCAACTTCAAGCACAGCCGCCGCCCGGTCGCCGAAGTGATCGACGAACTGGCCGAACACGTGCTGCCGCACTTCCCGCCCGGGCGCTCCGCGGCGCCCGGCGAGCACCGGCGGCCCGTGGAGCGGACCGGGCCCTGAGGCCCTGAGGAAGGACGACCGCCGGCGCCCCCGCGTGACAGGGCCGGGCTCAGTCCCGGACGGCCCCAAACGGCCGCTCCTGCGCGTAGTCGCACGTGCCCTCCGCCCGGAACTGCAGGGCCGCCCTGGTCACCTCCGCGCCGAGGCCGCGCAGTTGGTCCGTGACCGCCTGGTCGGTGAGGTGTCCGTCGCCATCGAAGACCCGGGAGGCCCTCGGGACCGCGAACACCAGCGGCACGGCCCAGCCGCGCAGGGACCGGACGATGAACTCCATGGCGTTGATCGCCTGCAGGCCCTGCACTCCACCGGCGGTCGTCAGCATCCCCACGGGTTTGTTGCTCAGGTAGGGCGGGTCGTGGTCGGCGAGGAGGGCGAGCCAGTCCACCGCGTTCTTGAACGCTCCGCTGACCGACCCGTGGTACGTCGGGCTGCTCCACAGCAGGGCGTCGGCGGCCTGAACGGTGTCCGCAAGCCGGCGGGCGGACGGAGGGATCCCGTGCTCGGACGTGTAGAACGGAAGATCCAGCCGCTTGAGGTCGATCAGCTGGGTGTCGGCGCCCGCCTCGGCGGCCCCCTCGACCGCCACGCACAGTGCGGTGAGGCTGGTCGACGGGGTGCGCAGCGAACCCCCCATTCCGACGACGAGCGGGGGGCGCGCCATCCTGTCAACTCCTTCAGAGCATTTCCAGGGGCGTGGGCCCGCTGGGCGGCGGGAACGCCTCGTCGAGAGCGTCGAGCGCCTCGGTGGGAAGGTGGAGGTCCACCGCGCCGCGGTTCTCCCGGACGTGGTCGGGTGATCCGGAACGCGGGATCGCGACCACCCCCCGTGCCAGCACCCAGGCGAGTGCCACCTGGGTCGGCGTGGCTCCGAGGGCCCGGGCCACGGCACCCAGTGCCTCGACCTTCAGCAGCCGCCCCTGCTCGATCGGGGAGTAGGCCATGACCGTCACCCCGGCCTCGCGGCACCAGGGGAGCAGATCCCACTCGATGCCGCGCCGGGAGAGGTTGTACAGCACCTGGTCGACGGCCACGGCGTCGCCACCGGGGAGAGTGGTCAGCTCGGTCATGTCGGCGACGTCCAGATTGCTCACGCCCCAGTGACGAATCTTCCCCGCCTCCATCAGGTCGGTGAATCCCGCGAGGGTCTCCTCGAGTGGCCACCGTCCCCGCCAGTGCAGCAGGTAGAGGTCCAGCCGTTCCGCACGGAGTCGCCGCAGGCTGCCCTCGCAGGCGGCGACGGTGCCCTTCCGGTCGGCGTGGCCGGGCAGCACCTTGCTGACGAGGAAGACCTCCTCCCGGCGTCCCCGCAGGGCCTCCCCGACGAGCTCCTCGGCTGCGCCGTCGCCGTACATCTCCGCCGTGTCGACGACGGTCATGCCCAGGTCCACGCCCAGCCGCAGCGCGGTGATCTCCTGTTCACGCCGGGCCGGGTCCTCGCCCAAGTACCAGGTGCCCTGCCCGAGCGCCGCGATCTCCTCACCGGAGGGGAGCGCGATCGTTCTGGCCGATTCCGCAGACATCTCGGGCCTCCCGTCCGCCGCGGATCCGTGTCACGCGCACCCGCACCGAGTGCCCAGGTCCGCGGGTCCCAGACAGCCGTGCCGCATGCGCCGCAGGGAGGTCAGGAGGGGCGAGCGGACTGCGCCGAGAGCGGGCCGGGACCGGGTGCGCGATCGCGCAACGCGACGGTGACCGACACGACGGCGCCGCAGGAGAGGACCGCCGCGAAGCCGATCATCGCGGTCTGCACGGCGAAATGCCGCAGGGCGATGCTGAACAGGACGGACGGCAGGCCCATTCCCAGATACGCGACGACGAAGAACACGGCGAGGACCCCGGCGCGTGAGGCGGGCGCGGCAACTGAGACGGCACGTTCGACGCCTCCCTTGAACAGCAGCCCGGAGCCGGCTCCCGACAGGGACACGGCGACCAGGTAGAGCCAGAGCGCCGGGTGGTAGAGGGCGACGGCGCACAGGACCAGGCCGACCGGGAAGACCACCGCCCCCACGGTCAGGACCCGGGGCAGTGGGAGGCGGCCCAGCACCAGCTGGGCGGCCGCCGCGGATCCGAACATGAGGAAGGCCGCCAGGCCGACCACGAGGTGCGAGTCGGTGTGCAGGGTGCCGTGGAGCACGCTCGCCCCCAGGGAGGAGATCAGGCCGAGGATCGCGAAGGCGAAGGCGCCCAATGCGCCGGCCGCGCCGAACGTCCGCCGGCCCCCGGGGCGCAGGACGAACCTGCGGGGCGGTTCGGCCGCCGGCAGCTCCAGGTCCACGGTCTCCGGGGTGGACAGGACCAGCGCCAGGCACACTGCCATGGCGAGCGTGAAGATCGCCTGGGCGGTGATCAGGGGCGCGGGAAGCCACTCGGCGGCGGCTCCGGCGACCAGGGGCCCTGAGGCCAGGCCACCGAGGTTGGCGGCGGTGGCCACGATGCCGGGCAGCACCGAACCCGTGCGCTCGGGACGGGCCTCGTGGTGAAGGTCGTGCAGGTACGTCGTCGCGGTCGAGGCCATCAGCCCCAGTCCGACACCGTTCAGGATCCTGCCCGCTATCAGCCCCGGCAGGTCCCGCCACACGATCAGTACGACCGACGCGACGATGCCGATCAGCAGCGCCGGGACGATGATGCGCCGCCGGCCGAGCCGGTCCGACAGGTGGCCCAGTCCGAGGAAGGCGGCCGCTGCGCCCACGACCATCGAGGCGTACGCCACCGTGACCGTGGTCGCGCCGAAGTGGTCCCGGGCCTCGTACAGCGGCCACAGCGGGGTCGGTGCGGTGCCGAAGGCCATCAGCACGGTGAAGGCCACCGCCACGAACCAGAAGCCGGTCGCGTGCGAGGTACGGCGCCGGGCGGGGGCGCGGGGCGGAAGGGTGGCG
>NZ_JAJSZC010000084.1:0-30578 GCF_036815105.1 Streptomyces sp. IBSBF 3136 | reverse complement strand
GCCCCCGACCGGCCCGGACGGAAGCCCCGCCCCCTCCAGCACAGGGGCTTCCGACCGGGCCGCCGCGCGTTCACCCCCACCCCCTGGGCCTACGCTGAACATATGAACAACCACAGCGGGCGCGGCCACCTGGCAGGCCTACCGGAATGGGACCGGTGCGCGGTCATGGGCGTCGTCAACGTGACCCCCGACTCCTTCTCCGACGGCGGCCGCTGGTTCGACACGACCGCCGCCGTCAAGCACGGCCTGGACCTTGTCGCCGAGGGCGCGGACCTGGTCGACGTCGGCGGCGAGTCCACCCGCCCCGGAGCCACCCGGGTGGACGAGGCCGAGGAGCTGCGGCGCGTCATCCCCGTCGTGCGCGGCCTCGCCTCCGAGGGCGTGGTCGTCTCCGTGGACACCATGCGCGCCTCCGTCGCCGAGCGGTCCCTCGCGGCGGGCGCCGCCCTCGTCAACGACGTCAGCGGCGGCCTCGCCGACCCCGCGATGATCCCCGTGGTCGCCGCCACCGGCGCCCCCTTCGTCGTCATGCACTGGCGCGGCTTCCTCGACGGCGGCAACGTCCGCGGCGCGTACGAGGACGTCGTCGGCGAGGTCGTCGACGAACTCCGCGCGCGCGTGGACGCCGTCCTCGCCGGCGGAATCGCCCCCGACCGCATCGTCGTCGACCCCGGCCTCGGCTTCTCCAAGGAGGCCGACCACGACCTCAGCCTCCTCGCCCACCTCGACCGTCTGCACGCCCTCGGGCACCCCCTGCTCGTCGCCGCCTCCCGCAAGCGGTTCCTCGGCCGCGTCCTGGCCGGCCCGCAGGGTGCGCCCCCGCCGGCCCGCGAGCGCGACGCCGCCACGGCCGCGGTCTCGGCCCTCGCCGCGCACGCCGGCGCGTGGGCCGTACGAGTGCACGAGGTGCGCGCGACGGCGGACGCGGTGCGGGTCGCCCGCGCCGTGGAAGGGGCGCGCACGGCATCCGGCACGCCCGCGCAGAACGGCGAGCACGGGGCGGAAGGAGCCAGGTGAGCGCCCCCCACACCGACGTCGAGCAGGTGGAGGCGGCCAACACCGCCTTCTACGAGGCGATGGAACGCGGGGACTTCGACGAACTGTCCTCCCTCTGGCTCACCCCCTCCGACCTGGGCGTCGACGAGGAGTACCACGACCCGGCGGACAGCGGCGTGATCTCCTGCGTCCACCCCGGCTGGCCGGTCCTCACCGGCCGCGCCGAGGTCCTGAGGTCCTACGCCCTGATCATGGCGAACACCGACTACATCCAGTTCTTCCTCACCGACGTGCACGTCTCCGTGACCGGTGACACGGCCCTGGTGAACTGCACCGAGAACATCCTCAGCGGCGGCCCCGCCCCCGAGGACGGCGACGAACTCGGCCCCCTGCTCGGCCAGCTCGTCGTCGCCACCAACGTGTTCCGGCGCACCCCGACCGGCTGGAAGCTGTGGTCCCACCACGCCTCCCCGGTACTGGCCGAGACCGGCGAGGACGACGAGAACGGACAGAACGGGGTGAACGGCGCGGATCCGGACGACAGTCCCCTCGCATGAGCGAGTACGCGGCCCGCAGGGAGCAAGAAGTGGTTGGAATCACGAACCCGCGGGTATGAGCGGCTACCAGCCCATGACGCGGCCGGGTTCCCCAGGGGAAACACAAGGTGAAGCCTGCGCGCACCCGCCCGGGCCCACGCCCCCACGGCCCGGTCGCGTCAGTGCCCGCAGGTAGATTCGTCTGAGGCCGGTGTGCCGCCCGCACGCGACACCCGCCGGCCGTTCCCGACGATTGCAGGAGTGATTCGCGTGGATCGTGTCGCGCTGCGCGGCCTGAAGGCCCGCGGGCACCACGGGGTGTTCCCCAGGGAGCGCGAGGAGGGCCAGACCTTCCTCGTGGACCTCGTCCTCGGCCTGGACACCCGGCCGGCCGCCGCCGACGACGACCTGACGAAGACCGTGCACTACGGCATCGTGGCCGAGGAGGTCGTGGCCGTGGTCGAGGGCGAGCCGGTGAACCTCATCGAGACACTCGCGGAGCGCATCGCCCAGGCCTGCCTGAAGCACGAGCATGTCCAGGAGGTCGAGGTCCGCGTCCACAAGCCGGACGCCCCGATCACCGTCCCCTTCGACGACGTGACCGTCACCATCACCCGGAGCCGAGTATGACCCGACCTTTCGCCCTGGGCCACAGCGACCCGACCGTCCAGCCGGTGCCCGCGTCGGTCGTCGAACAGGTCGACGCCGCCGACACCACCCTGAGCAACCCGAAATGGGCCGTGATCTCCATCGGCTCCAACCTCGGCAACCGCCTGGAGACCCTCCAGGGAGCCGTCGACGCGCTGGAGGACACCCCCGGCGTCCGCGTCAAGGCCGTCTCCCCCGTGTACGAGACAGAGCCGTGGGGCGTCGAGCCCGGCTCCCAGCCCTCCTACCTGAACGCGGTCGTGGCCCTCAAGACCACCTTGCCGCCCTCCTCCCTGCTGGAGCGCGCCCACGCCGTCGAGGAGGCCTTCAACCGCGTGCGGGACGAGCGCTGGGGCCCCCGCACCCTGGACGTCGACATCGTCGCGTACGCGGGCGTCACCTCCGACGACCCGCGCCTCACCCTGCCCCACCCCCGCGCCCACGAACGCGCCTTCGTGCTCGCCCCCTGGCACGACGTCGACCCCGAGGCCCAGTTGCCCGGCCGCGGTCCGGTGGCCGACCTCCTGGCGGTCCTCACCCGCGACGGCGTCGAAGCCCGCACGGACCTGGAACTCCGACTGCCCGAGTAGTCGTTAAGGTCAAGGACGACCACAGTCCGGGAGCGGTCCGGGGGAGCTGAAGGGACAACGTGAGAGAGCTGCATATCAGGGTGCTGATCGGCGTGTTCGTCGTGGCCGGCGTCCTGTCCTGGGCGGGCGCCCGCCTCTGGAACTCGGTCGGAACCCTGCCCAGCGTCCCCTTGGCCGCCCCCATCGTCCTCGCGCTGATCGCGGTGGTCCTGCTCTCCACGGCGCTCTCGCTGCGCGCCCGCTTCAAGGCCCAGCGCGAGCGCCGCCCCGGGGCGAAGGGCGTCGACCCCCTGATGGCCGCACGCGCCGTCGTCTTCGGCCAGGCCAGCGCCCTGGTGGCCGCCCTGGTCGCGGGCATGTACGGCGGCACCGGCGTCTTCCTGCTGGAACTCCTCGACATCCCGACCCGCCGCGACCAGGCCATCTACGCCGGCTTCTCGGTCCTGGCGGGCATCGCCGTGATAGCGGCGGCCCTGTTCCTGGAGCGGGTCTGCAGACTCCCCGAGGACGACGAGAACAATACGGGCGCGGAACCGGCGGCCTGACCGGCCTGACCGCCGGCTCCACGCAGCCGGGTCAGCGCGCCAGTATCAGGCTCATCGCCTCGGCACGGGTGGTGGCGTCCCGCAGCTGGCCCCGCACCGCCGAGGTGGTCGTCTTGGCACCGGGCTTGCGGATGCCCCGCACCGACATGCACATGTGCTCGGCCTCGATGACGACGATCGCGCCCCGCGCCTCCAGAATCCGGACGAGGGAATCCGCGATCTGGGTGGTGAGTCGTTCCTGCACCTGCGGACGCCGGGCGAACACCTCGACGAGGCGGGCCAGCTTCGACAGGCCGGTGATCTTGCCGGTCTCCGCGGGGATGTAGCCGACGTGGGCCACGCCGTGGAAGGGCAGGAGATGGTGCTCGCACAGGGACACGATCTCGATGTCCTTCACCAGGACCATCTCGTCGTGCCCCAGATCGAAGGTCGTCGTCAGCACGTCCTCGGGTTCCTGCCACAGCCCTGCCAGGAGCTCCCGATAAGCCCGCGCCACCCGTGCCGGCGTGTCCCGGAGGCCCTCGCGGTCCGGGTCCTCGCCCACCGCGATCAGGAGCTCGCGTACGGCGTTCTCGGCTCGCTTCTCATCGAACTCGCCGATGAAGCCGTCGCCGGCCAGCGTCACGGGGTCGGTCATCTGATGCCTCGTTCCTGTACGTCTTGCTCGCGGGCAAGCGAAATGCCGCGCCCCCCAGGCTAAAACCTGGGGGGCGCGGCATTCATTCCGGCCCTGTCGGCCGGGACAGGGTCAGCTCTCCGGGCGGTCGTCCGGGGTCTGGTCCGTCACGGGGGCGGACTCGGCTGCCGTGGACTTGGCCGTGCTGATCGCCGCCGTGGACCCGTTCGCGCCGTTGGTCAGTGCGAGCTCCTTGGGAGAGAGCACCGGCGGGCGGGTGGAAGGCGTACGGCGGGAGGAGCCGGTCCAGGCGGGCCGCGGCGGGCGCTTGTGGATGGAGGCGAAGATCTCGGCGATCTCCTCCTTGCCCAGGGTCTCCTTCTCCAGGAGGGCCAGGACGAGGTTGTCCAGCACGTCGCGGTTCTCGACCAGGATCTCCCAGGCCTCGTTGTGAGCGGTCTCGATGAACTTCTTGACCTCTTCGTCCACCAGAGCGGCGATCTCTTCCGAGTAGTCGCGCTGGTGAGCCATCTCACGTCCGAGGAAGGGCTCGCTGTTGTCGCCGCCGAACTTGATGGCGCCGAGCCGCTCGGTCATGCCGTACTGCGTGACCATCGCGCGGGCCAGGTTGGTGGCCTTCTCGATGTCGTTGGCGGCGCCGGTGGTCGGATCGTGGAAGACCAGTTCCTCGGCCGCCCGGCCGCCCAGCATGTAGGCGAGCTGGTCGAGCATCTCGTTGCGGGTGGTCGAGTACTTGTCCTCGTCCGGGAGCACCATCGTGTAGCCGAGGGCACGGCCGCGCGAGAGGATCGTGATCTTGTGGACCGGGTCGGAGTTCGGTGAGGCCGCCGCGACCAGGGCGTGGCCGCCCTCGTGGTACGCGGTGATCTTCTTCTCCTTGTCCGACATGATCCGGGTCCGCTTCTGCGGGCCCGCCACCACGCGGTCGATCGCCTCGTCCAGAGCCTTGTTGTCGATCAGCTTCTGGTCGCTGCGGGCGGTGAGCAGCGCGGCCTCGTTGAGCACGTTGGCGAGGTCGGCGCCGGTCATGCCGGGGGTGCGCCGGGCGACGGCGGCCAGGTCGACGTCGGACGCGACCGGCTTGCCCTTCTGGTGAACCTTGAGGATCTCCATGCGGCCCTGCAGGTCCGGCGGGTCGACCGCGATCTGGCGGTCGAAGCGGCCCGGTCGCAGCAGCGCCGGGTCGAGGATGTCGGGCCGGTTCGTCGCGGCGATCAGGATCACGCCGCCCTTGACGTCGAAGCCGTCCATCTCGACGAGGAGCTGGTTCAGGGTCTGCTCGCGCTCGTCGTGACCGCCGCCGAGGCCGGCGCCGCGGTGGCGGCCGACCGCGTCGATCTCGTCGACGAAGACGATCGCCGGGGCGTTCGCCTTGGCCTGCTCGAACAGGTCACGGACCCGGGAGGCACCGACGCCGACGAACATCTCGACGAAGTCGGAGCCGGAGATCGAGTAGAAGGGGACGCCCGCCTCGCCGGCGACGGCGCGCGCGAGGAGCGTCTTGCCCGTACCCGGGCGGCCGTAGAGGAGCACGCCCTTGGGGATCTTGGCGCCGACGGCCTGGAACTTGGCCGGTTCCTGGAGGAACTCCTTGATCTCGTGGAGTTCCTCGACGGCCTCGTCGCAGCCGGCGACGTCGGAGAAGGTGGTCTTCGGGGTGTCCTTGGTGATGAGCTTGGCCTTGGACTTGCCGAAGTTCATGACCCGGCTGCCGCCGCCCTGCATCTGGTTCATCAGGAACAGGAAGACGACCACGATCAGGACGAAGGGCAGCAGCGAGAGCAGCACGCCGACGAACGGGTTCTGCTTGGACGGCGACACCGTGTAGCCGTCCGGAATCTGCTTGTCCTGGTACTTGGCCTGCAGCGTGTTGGCGATGGTCACGCCCTGGTCGCCGATGTAGCTCGCCTGGATCTTCGAGCTGTCCTCGACCTTCACGCCGTCTTTGAGTGTGACCTTGACGGTCTGCTCGTCACCGGTGGTGAGTTTGGCCGACTCGACCTTGTTGTCGTTGATCGCCGCCACGACCTGGCCGGTGTCCACCGTCTTGTAGCCGCCGGACGAGCCGACGACCTGCATCAACACGACCACGGCAAGGACGGCCAGCACGATCCACATGACCGGCCCACGGAAGTATCGCTTCACGTCCATCCATACGGAGCGGTGTCGCCCCGTCCCTCCTGCCATAGTGAGTTTGATAAGACAGTTCTTCTGACGGTACCCCAGCATTGTTGCCCGAAGCCGCACGGAGCGGCATCGACGGCCGGCATTCCCGTCTCTGCATGCTCCAACGCCGCGAAACCCGCTGGGGTTCCCGATCGTCTTACAGGGACTGGCCCTGTTTGGCGCAGCCGCCGGTCAGCCGCCGTAGACGTGGGGCGCGAGCGTACCCACGAACGGCAGGTTGCGGTACTTCTCGGCGTAGTCGAGGCCGTAGCCGACGACGAACTCGTTCGGGATGTCGAAGCCGACCCACTCGACGTCGATGGCGACCTTGGCGGCGTCGGGCTTGCGCAGCAGCGTGCACACCTTGAGGGTGGCGGGCTCGCGGGACCCGAGGTTGTTGATCAGCCAGGACAGGGTCAGGCCGGAGTCGATGATGTCCTCGACGATCAGGACGTGCTTGCCCTTGATGTCGGTGTCGAGGTCCTTGAGGATCCGCACGACACCGGAGGACTGGGTGCCCGCGCCGTAGGAGGACACCGCCATCCAGTCCATGGTGACGGGGGTGGACAGCGACCGGGCGAGGTCCGCCATGACCATCACGGCGCCCTTGAGCACGCCGACGATGAGCAGGTCCTTGCCCGCGTATTCCGCGTCGATCTTCGCGGCCAGCTCGGCCAGCTTCGCGTCGATCTCTTCCTTGGTGATGAGCACCTGCTGAAGGTCGGCACCCATGTCTTTCGCGTCCACCCGCATCACTTTCGGTCGTCCCGCACTTACGGCCTCCGGCTTCCCGGACCGGCCGCCGGAGCGTCGCTCCGGGAGGTCGGGATTCAGCCTTGCCGAATCACCAGTCTGCCACCCTGGCGCTGGGCGACGACTTTGCCCGGGAGATTGATGGCCTTCTGGCCGCGCCAGCCGGTGATCAGCCGGTCGACTTCCTCGATGTGGCGGGCGAAGAGCGAGCCGGCCGGGGCGCCGGCCTCGATGGCGGCGCGGCGCAGGATGCGGCGGCGTACGGCGGGCGGGAGCGCGTAGAGCTTGGCGCACTCCAGCATTCCTGCGGCGTCGCGTACGGAGGCCTCGGCCTGCCTGGCCCAGGCGTCGAGGGCGTCCGCGTCGTCGCGGGAGAGCTGGGCGGTGCGGGCGAGGGCTTCCACCACGCCTTTGCCGAGGGCCTTCTCCAGGGCGGGCAGACCTTCGTGCCGTAGCCGGGAGCGGGTGTAGGCGGGGTCGGCGTTGTGCGGGTCGTCCCAGACGGGCAGGGACTGGACCATGCAGGCCTTGCGGGCGGTCTGCCGGTCGAGGTGGAGGAAGGGGCGCCGGTAACGGCCGTCGACCCCCGAGACCGCGGCCATGCCGGACAGGGAGCGGATGCCGGAGCCGCGGGCGAGGCCGAGCAGGACGGTCTCCGCCTGGTCGTCGCGGGTGTGGCCGAGCAGGATCGCGCTCGCGCCGTGACGGAAGGCGGCGTCGTCGAGGGCCGCGTAGCGGGCGTCGCGGGCGGCGGCTTCGGGTCCGCCCTCGCGGCCCACGGTCACGGCGATGGACTCGACGGGGTCGAGGCCGAGTTCGCGCATCCTGAGGACGACTTCGTCGGCGCGCAGGCCGGAGCCCGGCTGGAGGCCGTGGTCGACGGTGATACCGCCGGCGCGGATGCCGAGCTTGGGGGCTTCGAAGGCGAGGGCGGAGGCGAGTGCCATGGAGTCGGCGCCGCCGGAGCACGCGACGAGGACGAGCGGGGAGGGGCGCTCGGTGCGGCCCGGCGCGCGGGCGCCTTCGCCGGCCGCGGTGGCTGCCGCCGCTTTTTCGGGTGTTCGGCTGTGGTCGGTGAGTAGGTCGTGGAGGACGCGGCGAACCGCCAGGCGTATCGCTGCGACCGCAGGATGGGGACCCATGTCCGGTTCCCTTCATGAAAATGTCGGGGGGCGAGCCCGAGTCCGGTCACTCAGAGTGTGTAGATGGTGACAGAAGCGGGCCGTTCCCCGAGCATTGCACGCCTACCCATGGCTCACGGTCCCTCGGACGGGTGATTGGAGGGGCGGTCGCCTGCCGTCGGCCGGATTCCTTTCACGACGTGCTCACCGGTTCACGACTCGGCCTTGCGGTGCACGCGGGCGACCCAGTCCGCCGGATCGGCGATCTCGGCCTTGGTGGGCAGGGTGTTGGGCGAGGTCCACACGCGGTTGAAGCCGTCCATGCCGACCTGGTCGACGACGGCCCGTACGAAGCGCTCGCCGTCCCGGTACTGCCTCAGTTTGGCGTCCAGGCCGAGGAGTTTGCGCAGCGCGAGGTCGAGACGGGAGGCGCCCTTGGCACGGCGCTGCTGGAACTTCTCGCGGATCTCGGCGACGGACGCCACGACCTGCGGCCCCACGCCGTCCATGACGAAGTCGGCGTGGCCTTCGAGCAGGGACATGACGGCGGTGAGGCGGCCGAGGATCTCGCGCTGGGCCGGGGTCTGCACGAGTTCGACGAACGAGCGTCCGCCGTCGTCCTCCTCGCCCTCGGGGCGTCCGCCGGCGAGGGACTGGGCGGCGTCCCTGACGCGTTCGAGGACGGTCATCGGGTCGACGTCGGTCTCGGCCAAGAAAGACTGGATTTCACCCTCGAGGTGGTCGCGGAGCCAGGGCACGGCGGTGAACTGGGTGCGGTGGGTCTCCTCGTGGAGGCACACCCAGAGCCGGAAGTCGTGTGGCTCGACGTCGAGTTCGCGCTCCACGTGGACGATGTTGGGGGCGACGAGGAGGAGGCGGCCGCCGCCGTTCTCGCCGGCCGGGAGGTCGCGGGTGGAGGGGGCGAAGGTCTCGTACTGGCCGAGGACGCGGGAGGCCAGGAAGGAGAGCAGCATGCCGAGTTCGACGCCGGTGACCTTGCCACCGACGGTGCCGAGCACGGCGTTGCCCGGGCTGTTGCCGCGACGTTCCTGCATCTTCTCGAGGAGGGGCTTGAGGAGTTCCCGGAAGCCGGCGACGTTGGCCCGTACCCAGCCGGGGCGGTCGACGACGAGGACCGGGGTGTCGTGGGCCTCGTCGGTGCCGAGCCGGGTGAAGCCCCGGACGTGTTCCTCCGAGGCCTTGGCGTGCCGGCGCAGCTCCGCGACGACGGAGCGGGCCTCGTCGCGGCTGACCTCGGGGCCCGGTCGTACGAGCCGTGTCGCGGTCGCCACCGCGAGGTTCCAGTCGACCATCCCGGGAGATGCGGTGCCACCGAAGCTCGTCATGCGTCAACGGTACGTGAGCGTCACCGCTCGGGGCAGGCCGTGCGCGGTACGGGGCCGGCCGGGTCGCGCGGGCAAGGGGTCACCCGCAGCCGCACCCGGCCAGGGCCGTGGCCGTCGCGTCCAGGGCCGCCTGGGCCTCGGGCGGGTTGGTGGTGCCGGAGGCCAGGAAGGCGAAGGCGAGGAGCCGGCCGTCCTTGTCGACGACCGTGCCGGCCAGGGTGTTCACGCCGGTCAGGGTGCCGGTCTTGGCGCGTACGACCCCCGCGGCGCCGTTGGTGTAGCGGGCGGCCAGGGTGCCGGTGAAGCCGGCGACGGGGAGGCCGGTGAGGACCGGGCGGAGGCCGGGGTCCGCCGGGTCGCCCGCCTTGACCAGGAGGGCGGTGAGGAGGTCCGCGGTGAGCCGGTCGTCGCGGTCGAGGCCGCTGCCGTCGTGGAAGGCGGTGCCGGCCATGGGCAGGCCGAGCTTCCCGAGCCGGTCGGCGACGGCCTTGGCGCCGCCGGCGAAGCTCCCCGTGCCGCCGCTCGCCAGGGCGGTCTGGCGGGCCAGGGCCTCGGCGATGTCGTTGTCGCTGTTGGTCAGCATGCGCTCGACCAGGGCGGACAGCGGGGGCGAGGAGACGGTGGCGAGCGTGTCGGCGGTACCGCCGGCCTTGGAGGGGCCGGGGGCCGAGGTCCTGACGCCGGCGTCGTTCAGGAAGCCGGCGAACTTGTGCGCCGCGTCCGCCGCCGGGTCGCTCACGCGGGTGGCCGGGCCCTTGTCGGAGCCGTCGGTGCGGCCCTCGTCCACGGTCAGGGCGCTGACGGGGGCGAGGTTCTCGTTGACGCCGATGCGGTGCAGGGCGGGGCCGGAGTAGAGCGTGGTGTCGTAGGAGAGCGTGACCTCGTGGACGTCGCGCTTCTTCAGCGCCTCGGCGGTGCGGGCGGCGAGCGTCCGCAGGCCGGCCCAGCCGTCGGCCTCACGGTGGGCGGTGAGCGTGGGGTCGCCGCCGCCCACGAGGACGAGTTCCCCGGTGCCGGGTTCGAGGGTGGTGCGGGTGGTGAAGCGGTGGTCGGGGCCGAGGGCGGACAGGGCGGCGACGGCGGTGGCGATCTTGGTGGTGGAGGCGGGGGTGAGGGCCTTGCCGGCGCCGGAGCCGTAGAGCCGGCCGCCGGTGCCGATGTCCACGACGGACGCGGTGTGGGTGCCGCCGAGCGCGGGGGCGTTCAGGAGCGGCTCCAGAACGTCCGCGAAGGCCTTCTGGCCGGGCGGGGCCTTCTTGGTGCTGACGGCGTCCGCGCCACCGCCCAGGCTCGCGAGGACGGCCGCGGCGCTGGGGGCGGGCCTGGGCACCCCCGAGGTCGTGCCGGCGGAGCCGTGATCTGCGCCACCTGAGCGCTCCAGGGCGGCGGCCCGGTCGCGTTCGGCCGTACGCTGACCGTTGGCGTCCCAGGGGCCGGCGGCGGTCACCACACCGGCGGCCAGTGCCAGCCCGGCGGTGGCGGCGCCCGCGCTGTACTGCCAGGTCCGGACGTTCGGCGTGCGGGAAGGGCGGTCCGGCCCGGGTCGTACCGCCTTCGTCAGCCGCGCGACCCGCGGCTTCGCGGCCGCCGCCGCACGCGCCAGACGCGGTCGTACGGCGTTCGCGATCCGCACCACATGCGGCTTCGCGGCTCGCCAAGGTCTCACCTCTGGCACGACCACCAGCCCCTTTCGCGATCACACACCTGCGTGAGGGACACTTAATCACCAGAACTATGTGCTGATCATGGAGGAGCCACCGGTGGAGTTCGACGTCACGATCGAGATCCCGAAGGGTTCGCGGAACAAGTACGAGGTGGACCACGAGACCGGTCGGATCCGCCTGGACCGTCGCCTCTTCACCTCGACCGCCTACCCGACCGACTACGGCTTCGTCGAGAACACCCTCGGCGAGGACGGCGACCCGCTGGACGCGCTGGTCATCCTGGACGAGCCGACCTTCCCGGGCTGCCTCATCAAGTGCCGTGCGATCGGCATGTTCCGGATGACGGACGAGGCGGGCGGCGACGACAAGCTGCTGTGCGTCCCGGCCACCGACCCGAGGGTGGAGCACCTGCGCGACATCCACCACGTGTCGGAGTTCGACCGCCTGGAGATCCAGCACTTCTTCGAGGTGTACAAGGACCTGGAGCCCGGCAAGTCGGTCGAGGGTGCCAACTGGGTGGGCCGCACGGACGCGGAGCTGGAGATCGAGCGTTCGTACAAGCGCTTCAAGGAGACGGGCGGTCACTGACCGGCCGGTTTGCCTGCGACGGGCCGCGGTCACCCTCCCGGGGGTGGGCGCGGCCCGTTTGCGTACCCGTGCGCATACTGAGGCTGACGGAAGGCGTCGTTCAGGGAGCGGTACGAGGTGACGCAGGCGGAGGACAGGAAGCCGCGGTCGGACGAGGCGCGGACCACCTACGACCCGGAGATCACGTCCGAGTTCGCCATTCCCGCGGGCCTGGAGGTGTCCCGGGGCGGCGGGGAGCCGGAGACCACGTCCGAGTTCGCGGTGCCGTCGGGTCTGCACACGCGGCAGCCGCCGGCCGCGGAGGCGGAGGGGTCGGCGTTCACTCTGCCGAGCACCTACAGCGCCCAGGACGCCCCGCCCGCGTTCACGCCCGCGACGGGCGTACCGGCGGTCAGCCTGATCAAGGACGCGCCCTGGCAGGACCGGATGCGCACGATGCTCCGCATGCCGGTGACCGAGCGGCCGGCGCCCGAGCCGGTCCAGCGTGCCGAGGAGGGCGGGCCCGCGGTCCCGCGCGTGCTCGACCTGACGCTGCGTATCGGGGAGCTGCTGCTGGCGGGCGGGGAGGGCGCGGAGGACGTGGAGGCCGCGATGTTCGCGGTGTGCCGGTCCTACGGCCTGGACCGCTGCGAGCCGAACGTCACGTTCACACTGCTGTCGATCTCCCACCAGCCGTCCCTGGTGGACGACCCGGTCACGGCGTCGCGCACGGTACGGCGGCGGGGTACGGACTACACCCGGCTGGCGGCCGTGTTCCGGCTGGTGGACGACCTGACCGACCCGGAGACCCATGTCTCCCTGGAGGAGGCCTACCGGCGGCTGGCGGAGATCCGCCGCAACCGGCACCCGTATCCCGGCTGGGCGCTGACCCTGGCGAGCGGGCTGCTCGCGGGCTCCGCCTCGGTGCTGGTCGGCGGTGACGTGCTGGTGTTCGTGGCGGCCGCGCTGGGCGCGATGCTCGGCGACCGGCTCGCGTGGCTGTGCGCGGGGCGCGGGCTGCCGGAGTTCTACCAGTTCACGGTGGCCGCGATGCCGCCCGCGGCGATCGGGGTGGCGTTCGCGCTGGCGCACGTGGGCGTGGCGGGGTCGGCCGTGGTCACCGGTGGTCTGTTCGCCCTGCTGCCCGGGCGGGCCCTGGTGGCGGGTGTGCAGGACGGGCTGACGGGTTTCTACATCACCGCGTCGGCCCGGCTCCTTGAGGTCATGTACTTCTTCGTCGGCATCGTCACCGGCGTGCTGATCGTCCTGTACTTCGGTGTGAAGGTGGGCGGCGAGCTGAACCCGGACGCGGCGCTGATCGTCTCGCAGCGGCCGGTGGTGCAGATCGTGGCCTCCATGCTGCTGTCGCTGACCTTCGCGGTGCTGCTCCAGCAGGAGCGGTCCACGGTGGTGTGGGTGACGCTCAACGGCGGGGTCGCGTGGTCGGTGTACGGCGCGATGCATGTCGCGGGCGGCATCTCGCCGGTGGCGTCCACGGCCGTGGCGGCGGGTCTGGTGGGACTGTTCGGGCAGTTGCTGTCCCGGTACCGGTTCGCCTCCGCGCTGCCGTACACGACGGCGGCGATCGGGCCCCTGCTGCCGGGTTCCGCCACCTACTTCGGGCTGCTGAACATGGCGCAGAACCAGGTCGACAAGGGCCTGGTGTCGCTGGCGAACGCGGCGTCCCTGGCCATGGCCATCGCGATCGGGGTCAACCTGGGCTCGGAGATCTCCCGGCTGACCCTGCGGATCGGCTCGGCCGGCAAGCGCCGGGCCGCGAAGCGCACGCGCGGCTTCTGACCGCCCGCCCGCTCAGCGGTCGCCGTGGCCGTACGGGTACTGCCGCTGGTCGTGACCCTGCTGGTCATAGCCCTGCTGGTCATAGCCCTGCTGGTCATAGCCCTGCTGGTCGTACTCGGGCTGCGCGTACCGCTGCTGCGGGGCAGGCTGCCGCTGGTCGTACCGGGGCTGTCCGTACTGCGGCGGCTGCTGCTGCTGCGGGTACCCCTGCTGGTCGTAGTACCGGTCGTCGTAGCCGCCCTGGTCCCAGTACCCCTGCTCCTGCTGGGGCTCCTGGTACTGCGGCTGGTGGCGGGGCTGGTGCTGCGGCTGGTACTGCTGCTGGGGCTGGGGCTGCTCCGGCTCGATGCGGCGCAGGCGGGTGGTGGCGTCGTCCATGACCGGCCCGGACTGGTGCGGGGTCCGGAACTGCTCGGGGGCCGCCTGCTGCTCGGGCAGACCGGCCGCGGCCTCCTTCCTGGCCTTGCCGCGCGCGCGGAGGAACTCGATCGCGATCGGGACCACCGACACCAGGACGATCAGGATGAGGATCGCCTCGATGTTGTTCTTCACGAAGTCGTGCCGGCCGAGCCAGGAGCCGAGCAGGGTGACACCGGCTCCCCACAGGACGCCGCCGATGACGTTGAAGACCACGAAGGAGCGGTACTTCATGCCGCTGACACCGGCGATGATCGGCGTGAACGTGCGCACGATCGGCACGAAGCGGGCGAGGACCAGGGACTTCGGGCCGTACTTCTCGAAGAACTCGTGCGCCTTGGTGACGTTCTCCTGCTTGAACAGGCGGGAGTCCGGCCGGTTGAACAGCGACGGGCCGACCTTCTTGCCGAACATGTAACCCGCCTGGTCGCCCAGGACCGCGGCGAGGCAGATCAGGGCGATGGCGCCCCACAGCGGGAAGTCCAGCTTGTTGCCGGTGATCAGCAGGCCGCAGGTGAACAGCAGCGAGTCGCCCGGCAGGAAGAAGCCGATGAGCAGGCCGGACTCGGCGAAGACGACGAGCAGCAGACCCCAGATGCTGTAGGTCTCGAGCAGGTAGTTGGGATCCAGCCAGCTCGGGCCGAGGGCGAGTGTCATCACGGGTCCGGGCTCCTGAGGGGAAGAGGCGGCTACGGCGTCTGGGGGACGGCCGCACAAAGCTATCAACGCGATGTGACCGCCCCAGGTTCCACCGGCGCCTCCAGGATGCACTGTGGGGCGACTGGGGCAAAGCTGTGAGCCATGGGACTCGATGACTACGGCGGCGGCCAGGGGCCCCAGCCGGACGTGCTGGTCGTGACGACGAACGATGTGCCCGGCCACCGGGTGCAGCAGGTGCTGGGCGAGGTGTTCGGGCTCACCGTGCGCTCCCGGCACATCGGCAGCCAGATCGGCGCCGGGCTGAAGTCGATGATCGGCGGCGAGCTGAAGGGGCTCACCAAGACGCTCGTGCAGACCCGCAACCAGGCCATGGAGCGACTGGTGGAGCAGGCACGCGCGCGTGGGGCCAACGGCGTGCTGATGTTCCGGTTCGACGTGACCGAGGCCGCGGACGTGGGCACGGAGGTGTGCGCGTACGGGACAGCGGTGGTCCTGGCCCAGGAGTAGCCCCCGGGCCAGGCGTCACGCGGTGTGCCGGTCGGCGTTCGCGGCGATCGCCTCGCTCAGGTGGTCGGCGAACCCGGGCCGGGTGGAGTCGTAGTACGCCTTGAAGCGCTCGTCGGCGACGTACATGCTGCCCAGGCAGCGGTGCATGGCGTGCGGGCACTCGTAGAACCACCTGCCGATGTGCAGGCGGTGCTCCTCGGCCAGGTCCATGGCCGCCTCGCCGGACGGCTGCCCGCCCGCGGCCATCAGGGCGACGTAGCGCGCGGTCCAGTCGTCGTTCTCGGCCTTGAGACGCTTCCAGTCCTCCTTGGTGTAGCGGGCGGCGCGGCGCTGCGACTCGGCGTAGGGCTCGGTGCCGCCCCAGCGCCGCTCGGTCTCCTCGGCGTACTTCTCCGGGTCGTTCTCCCCGAAGACCTCGAACCGTTCCTCGGGGGTGAGGTTGATGCCCATCGTGCGTGCCTCCATGGCGTGCTCCACGGCCGCGGCCATCTTCTGCAGCTTCTCGATCCGGGCGGTCAGCAGGTCGTGCTGGCGGCGCAGGTGCGCGGCCGGGTCCGCCGCCGGGTCGTCGAGCAGGGCCGCGACCTCGTCGAGCGGGAAGCCGAGCTCGCGGTAGAACAGGATCTGCTGGAGCCGGTCGAGGTCGGCCTCGGTGTAGCGCCGGTGCCCGGCGTGGGTGCGCTCACCCGGTACGAGCAGCCCGATCTCGTCGTAGTGGTGCAGGGTGCGCACCGTGACGCCGGCGAACCCCGCGACCTGTCCCACCAGGTAGCTCAATGCCCGCTCCTTTTCTTCGTCGGCTTCGGTACGCCGTCCACGGTGAGGCCTCACGTCGCGTGAGGTGCAAGCCAAATCCGTTTCAGGGTGTTCGACATGTTCTGTCCGCTTATGGTGAGCCCGTGGCCCAGGACACCGAGCAGCAGGCTGGCACGACCCGCCCGGCGACCCCGGCGCGGGCTCTGCTGCCGCTGGTGCTGCCCGCGGTCGCCGTGGGCGTGGGCGCGAGCCTGCTGTACATCGGCGTGAGTTCGGCGGCCGAGCAGCTCCAGCACGTGCTGTGGGGGCCGCTGCCGGACGCGCTGGGCGTGGGCCCGTACTCGGTGCTGTGGATGTTCGTCATGCTCGTGGCGACCGGCATCGCCGTCGGCCTGGTGGTCTGGAAGGCCCCCGGGCACGCCGGGCCCGACCCGGCCACCACCGGTCTGAACGCGCCCGCGCTGCCGCCGCTGGTGCTGCCCGGACTGGTCCTGGCCACCGGCCTGATGCTGGCCGGCGGGCCGAGCCTCGGCCCGGAGAACCCGATCATCGCCGTGAACGTCAGCCTGGCGGTCTGGCTGGGCGGCCGCTGGATGCGCGGCGCGCCGGGCGCGCTGTGGCCGATGCTGGCCGAGGCGGGGACCATCGGGGCGCTGTTCGGCACGCCGGTCGCGGCGGCGCTGGTCATCTCCGAGGCACTGGCCGGGCGGCCGATGCGGGGGATGCTGTGGGACAACCTGTTCGCGCCGCTGACGGCGGCCGCGGTCGGGGCCATGACCACCACCCTGCTCTTCCGTCCCGCCTTCGACCTCGGCCTGCCCGCCTTGGGGACCCCGCACTGGCAGGACGTGCTGGCTGCCGTGGTGATCGCCCCGGCGGCGGCCCTGCTCGGCCTGTGTGCCGTCGCGGTCTTCCCGTACGTGCACGCCGCCTTCAAGCGGCTGCGCCACCCGATGCTGATGCTCCCGGCCGGCGGCGCCGTCCTGGGGCTGCTGGCGGCCCTGGGCGGCCATCTGACGCTGTTCAAGGGGCTGGCCGAGATCTCGGAGCTGGCGCACGACCCCGCGGGCTGGTCGGCGGGCCAGTTCGCCGTGATGGCCGTCGTGAAGCTGGCCGCGCTGCTGGTGGCGGCCTCCAGCGGCTTCCGCGGCGGCCGTATCTTCCCCAGCGTCTTCGTCGGCACCGCCCTGGGCCTGTGCGCCCACGCGCTGATTCCCGCCGTGCCGCCCGGCCTGGGTGTGGCGACGGCGGTGCTGGGCATTCTCCTCGCGGTCACCCGGCAGGGCTGGGTGAGCCTGTTCACGGCCGCCGTCCTGGTGGCCTCACCGGCGATCATCGCCCTGCTGTGCATCGCCTCGCTGCCCGCCTGGCTGCTGGTCACCGGGCGGCCACAGATGCAGCTGCGCGAGGACGGCACACCGGTCCGCTGATTTCTGTCTGGAGGCACATTCATGGCTCTGCACGAAGGTCCGGAGAAGAAGGACGAGCGGCGGATGTCGGTCAACCCGTTCTTCGGGGAGGCGAACCCGGTGGCCGAGATGACCGAGGCCCCGCCCAAGCACCGGCTGCCCGACTCGCCCCTGCCGCCCACCACGGCGGCGCAGCTCGTGCACGACGAGCTGATGCTGGACGGCAACGCCCGGCTGAACCTGGCCACCTTCGTCACCACCTGGATGGAGCCGCAGGCTGGGGACCTGATGGCGGAGTGCCGCGACAAGAACATGATCGACAAGGACGAGTACCCGCGCACCGCCGAACTGGAGCGGCGCTGTGTGGCGATGCTCGCCGACCTGTGGAACGCGCCCGATCCGGCCGCCGCCGTGGGCTGTTCGACCACGGGGTCGAGCGAGGCGTGCATGCTCGCCGGGATGGCGCTCAAGCGGCGCTGGGCCAAGCGCAACGCGGACCGCTATCCGGGAGCCCGCCCGAACCTGATCATGGGTGTCAACGTCCAGGTCTGCTGGGAGAAGTTCTGCAACTTCTGGGAGGTGGAGGCCCGGCTGGTCCCGATGGAGGGCGACCGCTACCACCTCGACCCGCAGGCGGCGGCCGAGCTGTGCGACGAGAACACCATCGGGGTCGTCGGCATCCTCGGCTCGACCTTCGACGGGTCGTACGAGCCGATCGCGGACCTGTGCGCGGCCCTTGACGCCCTCCAGGAGCGCACCGGCCTCGACGTGCCCGTGCACGTGGACGGCGCGTCGGGCGCCATGGTGGCGCCCTTCCTCGACGCGGACCTGGTGTGGGACTTCCGCCTGCCGCGCGTGGCGTCGATCAACACCTCGGGGCACAAGTACGGCCTGGTGTACCCGGGCGTCGGCTGGGCGCTGTGGCGGGACAAGGAGTCGCTGCCCGAGGAGCTGGTCTTCCGGGTCAACTACCTGGGCGGGGACATGCCCACCTTCGCGCTCAACTTCTCCCGGCCGGGCGCCCAGGTGGTGGCGCAGTACTACACGTTCCTGCGGCTGGGCCGTGAGGGCTACCGGGCGGTGCAGCAGACGACGCGGGACGTGGCGACCGCGCTGGCGGACCGGATCGAGGCGCTCGGTGACTTCCGGCTGCTGACCCGGGGCGACGAGCTGCCGGTGTTCGCCTTCACGACCGCGCCGGGCGTCGAGTCGTACGACGTCTTCGACGTCTCCCGGCGGTTGCGGGAGAGCGGCTGGCTGGTGCCCGCCTACACCTTCCCGCCGAACCGGGAGGACCTGTCCGTGGTGCGGATCGTGTGCCGCAACGGCTTCTCCCACGACCTCGCCGACCTCTTCCTCGACGACCTGACCCGTCTGCTGCCGGAGCTGCGCCGGCAGCCGCACCCGCAGACCCGGGACAAGGCCGCGGCGACCAGCTTCCACCACTAGGGACGCTCGACCGGATCAGCGGCGCGGGGCCCTGGGCCGGCGCCCCGCGGGCGCCGGCCCCCCGGCGGCCGGTCAGCCGCCCTGCTGTTCCAGGGCCACCAGTTCGAACGCCGTCTTGCCGTCCAGCGACTCGCGGAGGATGTCGGCGTGGCCGGCGTGCCGGGCCGTCTCGCGGATCAGGTGCAGGCACAGCCAGCGCAGGGAGACCCGGCCCTCCGGCGGGAACCAGGGGTCCGGCGGCAGCGGGAAGGTGTCGTCCAGGCTGGGCGCGGAGCGGATGTACTTCTCCGTGCCGGCGGCGACCTCCGCCCAGTACGCGAGCTGGGAGGCGACCGTCTCGTCGTCGAGCAGCTGGAAGGTCTCGTGCCAGTTCGACTGGTCACGCGGGATCGCCGGCGGCTCCTGCCTGGCCCGGGCCAGCCAGCCCTGCTCGGTCTCGGCGACGTGCTTGAGCAGGCCGCCCAGGGACAGCTCGCTGACGGTGGGGCGGGAGCGGGCCTGTTCCTCGGTCAGCCCGAGCAGCGCCCGCCGGATCCCCCCGCGCTGTTCCTCCAGGAAGGCCAGCAGCGCCCCGCGCTCGTCGCCCCGTGCCTCCGCCGCCACATGAGTGACCATGACCGGCCGCCTTTCATCGCCGTGTTTCCCTGACACCGACGAAGCTACGGGCCCTTGCGGTCAGCTTCCGTCCGCAAGGGCCCGGCGCGCGGGAAGGAATCAGCGCGAAGGTGAGGCGGGTCAGAACGGGAAGCCGCTGCGGCCGTGCTGCACCGAGATCCACTTGACGGTGGTGAAGGCCTCCAGGGTGGTCTCGCCGTTGAGGCGGCCGATGCCGGAGTGCTTCTCACCGCCGAACGGGACGAGCGGTTCGTCGTGCACCGTGCCGTCGTTCACGTGGAACATGCCGGTGTCGATCTGCTTGGCGAAGGCCACACCGCGCTCGATGTCCCCGGTGTGGACGGCGCCGCTGAGGCCGTACGGGGTGTCGTTGACGATCCGGACCGCCTCCTCCTCACCGTCGAAGGGCACCAGGAAGACGACCGGGCCGAAGATCTCCTGCTGCAGCAGGGCGGAGTCCGCGGGCAGACCGGTCAGCACGCTGGGCTCGACCAGGTTGCCGGTGGTGGCGCCGTGCACCAGGGCCGTGGCGCCCTCGGCGATCGCCTGCTCGACCGCCCCCGCGAGAGCGCCCGCCTGCGCGGAGTTGATGACCGGGCCGATGACGGTCTGCGGGTCACGCGGGTCGCCGACCTTGAGGGACCGGACCTTGGCGACGAACTTCTCGGTGAACTCGTCGGCGACCGAGCGGTCGACGAGCACCCGGTTCGCCGCCATGCAGACCTGGCCCTGGTGGACGTACCGGCTGAAGACCGCCGCGTCCACCGCGTAGTCGAGGTCGGCGTCGTCCAGGACGACCAGCGCGCTGTTGCCGCCCAGTTCGAGCACCGAGCGCTTGAAGTTGGCGGCGCAGACGGTGGCGACGTGCCGGCCGATCTTGTCGGAGCCGGTGAAGGAGATGACCTTGGGGACCGGGTGCTCGATGAAGGCGTCGCCGATCTCGGCGATGTCGGTGACGACCACGTTGAGCAGGCCGCCGGGCAGGCCGGCCTCCTCGAAGATCTTCGCGACCAGGGTGCCGCCGGCGATCGGGGTGTTCTGGTGCGGCTTGAGCACCACGGCGTTGCCGAGGGCGAGGGCCGGGGCGACCGACTTGATCGACAGCAGGAACGGGAAGTTGAAGGGGCTGATCACGCCCACCACGCCCACCGGCACCCGGTAGACGCGGTTCTCCTTGCCGTCGGTCGGCGAGGGCAGGATCTTCCCCTCGGGCCGCAGCGCCAGATGGACCGACTCGCGGAGGAACTCCTTGACCAGGTGCAGCTCGAAGCCGGCCTTCACGCGTGTGCCGCCCAGCTCCGCGATGATCAGGTCGGCTATCTCCTGCTCGCGCTCCTCGATCAGCCGCAGCGCCCGCTCGAAGACCGTGCGCCGGGTGTACGGGTTGGTCGCCGCCCACTGCTTCTGGGCGCGCGCGGCGGCCCGGTAGGCCTCGTCGACCTCGTCGACCGTGGCCACGGTGATCGAGGCCAGCTTCTCGTCGTCGTACGGGTTGAAGTCGATGACATCCCAGGAACCGGTGCCCGGACGCCATTCACCGTCGATGTACTGCTGGGCCAGGTCGCTGAAGTAGGACGACATGTGATCCCTCAATCACTAGCAGACGCCAGATCCCGGTCACGGTCTGATCGCCCGTCATCGTACTTGTGTTTCAACCCAGTTGAAGGTGTCCTCTCAAGACGGCGGGGTCCCGGGACGGTGGCGGCGCACCGAAGCGGCCGCGCCTCAGGACAGCTGGAGCAGGCCGCGCAGCAGGTCGCGGCTCTCGTCCGGGCCGGGGCTGTCCTGCTGGAGCTCCTTGAGCGCCTGCTCGTACTGGGCGACGTCCTCGCGCTTGTCGAGGTAGAGGGCGCTGGTCAGCTGCTCCACGTACACCACGTCGGACAGGTCGGACTCGGGGAAGCTGAGCAGGGTGAAGGCACCGCTCTCACCGGAGTGGCCGCCGAAGCTGAACGGCATCACCTGCAGCCGCACGTTGGGGCGCTCGGAGATGTCGATCAGATGCTGGAACTGGCCGCGCATCACGTCGCGGTCGCCGTAGGGACGGCGCAGGGCGGCCTCGTCCAGGACGATGTGGAACTCGGGCGCGTTGTCCGCGAGCAGGTGCTTCTGCCGCTCCAGGCGCAGGGCGACCCGCCGCTCCACGTCGGCCGCGCTCGCGCCCTTCATACCGCGCCGGACCACCGCGCGGGCGTACTCCTCGGTCTGGAGCAGGCCGTGCACGAACTGCACCTCGTACACCCGGATCAGGGAGGCGGCGCCCTCCAGGCCCACGTAGGTGGGGAACCAGGTGGGCAGCACGTCGGTGTAACTGTGCCACCAGCCCGCCACGTTGGCCTCGCGGGCGAGCGAGAGCAGCGATTCGCGCTCCGCCTCGTCCGTGATGCCGTACAGCGTCAGCAGGTCCTCGACGTCTCTGGTCTTGAAGCTCACCCGGCCCAGCTCCATCCGGCTGATCTTCGACTCGGATGCGCGGATCGAGTAACCCGCCGCCTCGCGCGTGATCCCCCGTGCTTCACGCAGTCGCCTGAGTTGCGAGCCGAGCAGCATGCGCCGCACCACCGATCCGGGCTCTCCCGCGCTCACGTTCCGCCAGCCTCCCCAACCGTCTTCAGGGGCCGAAGTCTGCCACTAAAACACTTCGAGCAGTACTCGTACGGTTACGGAAACGGAAAGAGGTCGGCCGTTTTCCGCTGCGAGAGGTCCGGACCTCTGACAGATCTGAGATCGAACTTGGCGGAAAAAATGGCCAAGAAGCGGTACGGGAGGGTTCAATTCGGTCGCGTGCACGTGCATCTGCCCTTGCATCTGCCCTTCCCATCCGAAACCATGGTGCCGCGCCACCGCTGCATCGCAACGACCGCGAATTCCCGGGAGTGCCTCGCATGGGGACGAATGGATCGACCATGCTCAAGCCGTTACGGCAGGGCCTTCCGCCGTTGGACCCCGCAGCCGTGTCCGATGCCGCCTCCTTCGCACTGCCCGCCCGCTACGAGGCGGTGCGCGAGGCCCGGCGCTTCACCCGGGGAACCCTGGACCGGTGGGACGTGGGCGACCGCTTCGACGACATATGTCTCGTCGTCTCCGAACTCGTGACCAACGCGCTGCGGCATGCGCTGCCGGCCGAAGCGGTGGGCTGCGAACACGCGGCCTCGGTACGGCTGCACCTGATGCGCTGGACCGAGCGGCTGGTGTGCGCGGTGCGCGACCCCAGCCACGAGACGCCCACCCCCCGGGATTCGGACGACTTCTCCGCCGAGTCCGGCCGGGGACTGTTCCTCGTCGACTCCTTCGCCGACAGCTGGGGCTGGCACCCGCTCGCCGGCACCCTCGACGGCAAGGTGGTCTGGGCGATGTTCCGGCTCGGGACGACCGGCTGACGCAGCGTGGCGTTCAGCGACGCGGGGTTTCTACGCGCGTACACCCGCCGTTCGTCCCGTCACCCGCCCCCTTGTGACCCGCGGGTGTGACCCGCGGGGCGGCGCCGGGGCGGCTGAGTCGTTTCAGCCGACCACCAGATGATCGAACTCGCCGTCCTTGACACCGAGGAGCATGGCCTCGATCTCGGCGCGGGTGTAGACGAGCGCGGGCCCGTCCGGGAAGCGCGAGTTGCGCACCGCGACGTCGCCGCCCGGCAGCCGCGCGAACTCCACGCACGAACCTTGCGAGTTGCTGTGCCTGCTCTTCTGCCAGGCCACTCCGTCCAGCTGCGCGGCAGCCATGCCGTTGTACACGTCGTACTCCCCGTACACGCTCTCAACGTCGCGGTCCACAGGTCGCTCCCTGGTGCACTGGCTGTTGTGGCCATAGATGCCGTGGTCAACTGACCCGGATCATAACCCTGTTCATGTGCAACTGCATGAGCAGATGCACGTGCACGGGGGGTGGTCCCACGATTACAGCTTCGCCGTCCGCTTTACCCGAGCTGGTCCAGCGTCTCCTCGAGAGAGGGCAGCACACGCCCCCTCCAGCCCCCGTCCATGATCTTCCGCGCCATCAGCTGCGCCGGATCGTCCGGATCGAATCCTTCGTGCACTAGGAACAGACGCGTACCGCGCCCTTCCTGTTCCAGGGTCCAGGTGACGGTCCACTCCGCGAGATTGGCGGGATCCGCGTCCACCCACCGGAGGGACAGCATCCGCTCGATGTCGTAGGCCAGCACCCGCACCTCGACGACACCGGAGAAGCGGCTGTTGGGACGCGGGACCGAGGTCATCCGGTACCGGTGCCCGACCTCCAGGCGGAATTCCTCGGCACCGGGCATCTGCCAGCGGGCCAGCAGACCGGGCTCGGTCAGGGCCCGCCAGACCTTGGCGGGCGGGTGCGGGAAGAACTGGGCGACGCGGACCGTGGTGAGGTCGTCGGCGTCACCGCCGGGTGCTGTGGTCATGGCTGTTCATCGTCGGGCATCCGGTCCAGCAGCTCGCCGAGGCCCCGCAGCCGCTCGCGCCAGAACCGCTCGTACGGATGGAGCCAGTCCTGCACATCGGCGAGCGGGGCCGCCTCCAGGCGGTAGATGCGCCGGCGCCCCGAGCGTCGCTCGGAGACGAGGCCGGCCTCCCGGAGCACCTTGAGGTGTTCCGAGAGGCTGGGGCGGCGCATGTCGAAGTGGTCGGCCAGCGCCTGCACGGGCTGGGGTCCGCGTTCGCGCAGCAGCCGGAGCACCTCGCGGCGGGTGGCGTTGGCGAGCGCGGCGAAGACACGGTCCTCGGCGGCGGTGTCCGGCCCGTTCATGGAGCGCTCAGAAGCCTTCCTTCTCCGTCAGCAGCATCAGACCGTTGCCGTCGGGGTCCGTGAAGGACGCCATGCGCCCCCAGGGGAGCTCGTCCGGTCCCTGCACGGAGGTCCCGGCGGCGGCGAGCCGGGCGCAGTCCGCGTCGACGTCGGTCGTGGCCAACATGATCCCCCGGACGGAGCCGGGCTCGAAACCGCCCATCCCCGGCCCCGACAGCGTGAAGACGGTCTGCACGCCCTCGGGTGCCACCTGGAGCCAGCGGCCCTGGGGCATCTCCCGGTCCGCGGTGACCTCCATACCCAGCACATCCGTGTAGAAGCGCAGCGCGCGGTCCTGGTCGGAGACGGGCAGCGTGACGAACGAGGCGTGTGTGATGGTCATGCCCCCAGATTAGGTAGGAGATTCCCTACGCGTCAACCGTAGGAATTTCCCTACCTATCACGCGGCACCTGCCCGGCCAGGGTGGCCGCACGGCCAGGGCGAGCGGGCCGGGACGACTGGTAGCTTGCTGCGGTCCCCCCGGCCCGGGGGGTGCCCTCCGAAAACGGGTCGACAGCCCCGGGGCGGCCGGCTCGCAGGAACTCGGGAGCTTGACGTGACTACGGCGACTGCAAGGGTGCGGGCCACGGCCGCTGCCGCGGGGCTGGTGGGCGCGCTCGCGCTGACCGCGTGCGGTGGGGGCGGCTCCGACGACGGCTCCTCCACCACCCCCAGCGGGACCCCGACGGCCATCGCGGCCTCCGGCTCCGGCGCGGTGACGGGCTCCTCGGGCAAGCTCCAGGGCAGCTGGATCACCACCAGCAAGGGCACGGTGGTCGCCCTGGTGATCACCGGGAAGCAGGCCGGTCTCTTCGCCACCGGCGGCACCGTGTGCAGCGGGGCCGCGGGCACCGAGGCGGGCATGCAGATGATCCATCTGACGTGCACCGACGGCAGCAAGGACCGGGTCACGGGCATGGTCGACTCGGTGAGCGGGGACGGCATGAAGGTGACCTGGTCCGGCAAGCTCGGCCAGGAGACCTACACCAAGGCCGAGGGCGGCAAGCTCCCGTCCGGACTGCCGACTGCCCTGAAGCGGTGAATTCCCGAGGGGTGCGTGACCGCGCCCCCCGGGCAGGCACCATGATGCGGGGAGACCGCCACCACCTCGATGGGGAACAGCACATGCGCGCCATTCGGCTCACTGTCACCGCTCTCACCGCCGCCCTCGCCCTGACCGCCTGCGACAGCGGGGGCAGCAACGACGGCGCCAAGAGCAAGTCCGGATCCGGCTGCGCGGTCGGCAAGGTCTCCGTGCAGGCCGCGAGCTCCTCCAGCGAGGCGCCGGCGGCCGGGGACACCGGCCAGGTGGTCGTCAGCATGACCAACCAGAGCGCGCCCTGCACCCTCGACGGCTTCCCGCACGTCGAGGTGAAGCAGACCGGGGGCCCTTCGGTCGTCCTGAAGCCCCAGCAGGGGGCCAAGGCGCAGAAGCTGAAGCTCGCCAAGGGCGACTCCGCGACCTTCACCGTCACCTACGTGCGGGGCGCCGACGGCGACGCCAAGAGCCTGAAGGCCACGTCGATGGACGTGACGCTGCCCGGGAGCGACACCGCCCAGGTCATCCCCTGGAAGTACGGGCCGATCGCCGGCCGGAGCGGCCACGGCGACCCGAACGCCGGCGTCGGCGCCTTCCAGCAGGCCGGGGACTGAGCCGCGTCAGCCGAGCCGCGGCCGCGCCCTGACCTGGGCCCGGTCCGCCGCGGCCGCGCCCTCCGTCCAGCCGGCCGCGTCGCTCACGCCCCGCAGCCGGGCCGTGGTGGTCTGCGGGAACATGCGCTCCAGCCGGTCGGTGACGGCGACCTCGCGGGTGGCCAGGACCGGCAGCAGGTCCCGCGTCACCTGCGTCTCGGCGGCTGCCGCGAGCCGGTCGCCCACACGGTGGGCGTAGGCCGCGAGGAACGACTGCCGGAAGGTCTTGGTGCGCTTGCGTCCACCGGCCCGCTGCGCGGCCTCGGCCCGGGTCATCGCGTGCGTGGCCTGCACCAGCAGCGAGGTGTACAGCAGCTCGACCGACTCCAGGTCCGCCTCGAAGCCGACGACCGTGGAGAAGCCCAGCGGTTCGTTCCACACCGCCCGGCAGTGGTTGGCGGTGGCGACCGCGTCCAGCAGCACCGCCTTGGCCTGCTCGTACGGCGGCTCGACACCTATGCGGCAGGCGCCGGGCGCGTCCGCGGCGGGGGCGGCCGCGGCGAGCAGCGCCTCGTCGACGCTGTGCCGGGCCATCAGCTCCTGCGCCTTGGCGCTCAGCGCCTCCGCCTCGTCCGGGTAGTCGGTCGCCTCGGCCTTGGCGAGCAGGGCGCGGATGCGGGTGAGCATGCGGGTGGCGGCGGGCCCGTGCGCGCGGCGGGGCTCGTCGAGGGGTTCCAGGGCGGGCAGGCGCAGCAGCAGGCGGTGGAGCTGGAGGACGGCGGTGGCGTGCGAGAAGCGGTCGGCCGGACGCGCGGGGTCCGGCGGCAGCGCGTCGAGCTGGGCGGCCCAGCGGGGTCCGCGCGGGCGGTCCCGTCCGGCCTGCGCCCGGATCAGTCCGGCGGCCAGCCCCACGTGGACGTCCTCCAGCTCCCGCCGGACCAGGCGTACGACATCGGCGGGCTGCCAGCCGCGCTGCCAGGCCGTCGCCACGAACTCCTCGCCCCGGCGCGCGAGTTCGCCGTCCGCGGCGGGGTCGGCCGCGAGCAGGGAGGCGCCCGTGTCGAGCCCGGCGTCGGTGTCGTCGTACAGGGCGGCCCGGAAGGCGCGCTCCACGGTGCTGGGGGTGCTGGTCACGCTCTCGATCGTGCCACGCGGCACCGACAACGACCGGGGGCAGGGCGCGACGCCAGGAAGTTGTCCACACCCTGTGGACAACTTCCGGGGACGACGGGAGCGATGGCATGCCCGAGGCGGAACACTGTCAACCGTCAGTTGACAGCGCCATGGAGGCAACCTACGGTTGACACATGGCGAACCAACCGAACATCACGGCATCCGTACGCCTCGACGACCTCATCGAGGCCATCAAGAAGGCCCACGTGGAACCCCTGGAGCAGCTCCAGGACGCGGTGATCGCCGCCGATCACCTCGGCGACGTGGCCGACCACCTGATCGGCCACTTCGTGGACCAGGCCCGCCGCTCGGGGGCGTCCTGGACCGACATCGGACGGAGCATGGGCGTCACCCGGCAGGCGGCGCAGAAGCGCTTCGTGCCCAAGGAGTCGGCGGACCTCGACCTCAGCCAGGGCTTCAACCGCTACACCCCGCGCGCGCGGAACGTGGTCATGGCCGCCCACCACGAGGCCGTGACGGCCCACAGCGCGGAGGGCCGGCCCGAGCACCTGGTCCTCGGGCTGCTGGCCGAGCCGGACGGCATGGCCGCCAAGGCGATCACCACACAGGGCGTCCTGCTGGACTCCGTGCGCGAGGCCGCGACCGCCGTGCTCCCGCCGGCCGCGCAGGACGCCCCCGAACTCGTCCCCTACGGCCCGGAGGCCAAGAAGGTCCTGGAGCTCACCTTCCGCGAGGCCCTCAGGCTCGGCCACAACTACATCGGCACCGAACACCTGCTGCTGGCCCTGCTGGAACACGAGAACGGCGAGGGTGTCCTCAGCGGGCTCGGCATCACCAAGGAGGCGACGGAGACGTTCGTCGACCGGGTGCTCGCGACCGTGCTCGACCAGAAGCGGGCGGCCGGCGACGCGGCGCAGGACGCCTCGGACTGAGCCGGTGGAACCGCAGGCCGGGCCGCCGTCGGAGGGCCACTGTCAGAGGTGCCTGCCACACTCGCGGACATGACCGACCGGTGGGCTCTCGCGCCGGCCGAGGACGGTGGCGTGGACGTCGCCCCCCTCGGCCCGGACGGGCTGCCCGCCGGTCCGGTGCGGCGGGAGAGCGATCCCGCCGGGGCGGTGCAAAGCCGTCCGGAGGTGACGCGCTGGGTGTGGCGGTCGACCGCCGAGGTCTACCCGCTGCTGCTCGCCACGGGGGTGCGAGTGGAGCGGTGCTACGACATCGAGGACGCCGAGACCCTGCTGCTGGGCCACGAGGGCAGACACGGCGAGCCGCGCTCGGCCGCCGCCGCCCTGGCCCGCCTCCGCGGCGGCCCCGTACCGCCCGACCCACCGCAGCGCCCGGCCGAGCCGGGCGCCCAGTCCCCGCTCTTCGAACCGGCCGGCACCCGGCTGCCGCTGGCGGACCTGCTCGCCGTCTACGCCGACCAGCAGCGGCGGCACGAGAAGACCGCCCACCCCGGCCGGATGCGGCTGCTGACCGCGGCGGAGTCGGCCGGGATGCTGGTGGCCGCCGAGATGAACCGCTCCGGCCTGCCCTGGAGCGCCGAGGTACACCGCCGCCTGCTGCACGAACTGCTCGGCGAGCGGTACGCGGGCGGCGGCGAGCCGCGCCGCCTGGCCGAGCTGGCCGACGAGGTGTCCGCCGCCTTCGGCCGCCGGGTCCGGCCCGACCTGCCCGCCGACGTCGTCAAGGCCTTCGCCCAGGCCGGCATCAAGGTGCGCTCCACCCGCCGCCGGGAGATCGCCTCGGTCGACCACCCCGCCGTACCGCCCCTGCTGGAGTACAAGAAGCTGTACCGCATCTGGGTGGCACACGGCTGGTCCTGGCTCCATGACTGGGTCCGCGACGGCCGCTTCCGGCCCGAGTTCCACGCCGGCGGCACGGTCACCGGGCGCTGGGTCACCAACGGCGGGGGCGCGCTGCAGATCCCCAAGGTGATCCGGCGAGCCGTGGTCGCCGACCCCGGCTGGCGCCTCGTCGTGGCCGACGCAGACCAGATGGAGCCGCGCGTCCTCGCGGTCATCTCGCGCGACCCCGGACTGATGGAGGTGGCCGGCCGCACCACCGACCTCTACCAGTCCGTCTCCGACCGGGCCTTCTCCGGCGACCGCGACCAGGCCAAGATCGCCGTGCTCGGCGCCGTCTACGGCCAGACCTCGGGCGACGGCCTGAAGAACCTCGCGGCGCTGCGCCGCCGCTTCCCCAGAGCGGTGGCCTACGTCGACGACGCCGCGCGGGCCGGGGAGGAGGGCCGGCTCGTGCGCACCTGGCTGGGCCGCACCTGCCCGCCCGCCGCCGGGGCGGGCGAGGACACGGCGGAGGAGGCGGGCATCCCCGTCGGCGACGACGACCCCGACGGACCCACCTGGCTCCGCGGCCACTCCTCCACCGACGCACGCGCCCGGGGCCGCTTCGCGCGGAACTTCGTGGTCCAGGGCAGCGCCGCCGACTGGGCCCTGCTGCTGCTCGCCGCACTCCGCCGGGCCTGCGCCGACCTCCGGGCCGAACTGGTGTTCTTCCAGCACGACGAGGTGATCGTGCACTGTCCCGCCGACGAGGCCGACACCGTCGTCCGGGCCATCGAGGAAGCCTCCGACCTCGCCGCACGGCTGGCCTTCGGCGAGACCCCGGTGCGCTTCCCGTTCACCACGGCGGTGGTGGAGTGCTACGCCGACGCCAAGTGAACGCCCGTCAGCGGCCCGTACCGTCGGCCAGCAGCTCCCTCAGCTCCTCCATCACCGTCTGCTCGTCCGTGCCGTCCAGGGCCGCGAGGGCCGCACGCCAGACGTCGTGCGCCTCCGGGCGCCGCCCCTGTTCGCGCAGCAGCAGACCGTGCTGGTGGCGGGCGAGACCGCCCATGTAACGGTCGGCGCGGGCGTCCGCCCGGCCCAGCAGCTCGGCGCACTCGCGCGCGGCCCGCTCGCCGTCGCCCAGCCGCCGCAGCGCCCGGACCAGTCCGAGCCGGGTCTGTGACTCCCCGTGCCAGTCGCCGTGCCCGCCGAGGATGCGCAGGCTCTCCTCGAAGTGCCGGGCCGCGGCCTCCGGTTCGCCCAGGGTGAGGTGGGCGTAGCCGATGTTGCAGTGCGCCGAGTGCTGCACGATGACCGCGCCGATGGCGTCCCCGATCGCCAGTGAACGCCGGTGCTGCTCGATGGCGGCCCGGGGGTCGGTGTGCTCGTAGAGGTTGCCGAGGTGGCTGCGGGTGACCGCCTCCCCGTAGGGGTCGTTCAGCTGCCGGGAGTACCCGAGGCTCTGCCGCAGCGCCTCGCCGGACTCCTCGAACCGGCCGAGCCCCTCCAGCAGCAGCCCACGGTTGTTCAGGCAGCGCCGGATCCTGGAGACCGCGTCTAGCCGCCGCCAGATCGCGAGGGCCTGGTCGGTGAGGGCGAGGGCGTCGTTCTGCCGGCCGGTCAGGAAGTGCAGGCCCGAGAGGTCGCCCAGCGCGTACGCCTCCGCCGCCGCGTCCCCCAGCCGCCGTGCCGCACCCAGCGCGGCCCGCCCCAGCACCTCCATCTCGGCGACCCGCCCGCTGCGCTGCACGTACGGGAAGAACAGCCGCACCAGGAGGGAGAGGTGGGCGGCTCGCCGCTCGTCGGTGTCCTCGGCGTTGCGCTCCACCAGCGCGACGATGTTCTCCAGCTCCCCGTCGCCCCAGGCGAAGGCCACCTCCGCGGACTCGAAGGCGCCCAGCGCCACCACCTCCGCGGCGTGCCCCGGGGGATGCGCGGCGGTGGGCCGCCGACGGTCCTCCTGGTCGAGGCCGGGCTCCACGATGGCGGTGAGGACGCATTCGGCGGCCGCCGCGTACCAACGGAGGGCGGCCAGGTCGGTGTCGGGGGTGGCGGTGGACGTG
>NZ_JAJSZC010000083.1:0-32536 GCF_036815105.1 Streptomyces sp. IBSBF 3136 | reverse complement strand
CTCCCCCGTTCAACGCCCCCGCCGCCCGCAGACTGCGCGCCGCGCTCGGCATGGGCCCCGAGCACGTCGCCCACGGCATGCGGACGTCGTACGGGCTGCCGTACGTCACGCCGGACCTGGTCGTCGCCTGGGAACGCGGCGTCGCCGCCCCCGGCAACCCCGAACTCACCGCGCTCGCGGGAGTGTTGTGGTGTTCGCCGGGCGAACTGCTCGGCCGGCCCCGGACACTGCGCGAGCACCGGATCGCCCGGGGCGTCGCGCCCGAGGACGTGGCGCACGCCGTGGGCATGGACCTGCGCGGGTACCTGCGCACGGAGGAGACCGACGAGTGGCGGGGCAACGAGCGCCAGTCGGCCGCGCTCGCGCGGGTGCTCCGGCTGACCCTGCCCGACTTCGTGACGGTGACCGGCCGCGAGGCCCGCCTCGCCGAGCTGCTGCGCAGCGCGGTGACCACCCGCTGGCAGGCGTACGTGCGGCCGGTGCTGAAGGTGGCGCCCGTGGACCGGGGCGTCCTGGAGGCGGTGCTCCAGGCGCTGCACCAGGACTACCAGGGGCACATGGCCGCCACCCTCAGCTGGGGCGGCGGCAGCAGCGGTGCCAGCGCGTCCGGGCGGGAGTTCCTCGACCGGATCGTGGAGAACTTCTGGACCGCGGTCGAGGACCGGGGCGCCTAGGCACCTCGCGCGGGAAGCCCGGGGTGCCGTGGGTGCCCGGGCCCGTCCCGCGGGAAGGCCGGGGCCCGGCGGGCGGCCGCCGGCTAGAAGACCGACTCGGCCTCGTCCATCCGGTTCCTGGGCACCGTCTTCAGCTCGGTGACCGCCTCCGCGAGCGGCACCATCACGACGTCGGTGCCGCGCAGCGCGGTCATCCGGCCGAAGTCGCCCCGGTGCGCGGCCTCGACGGCGTGCCAGCCGAAGCGGGTGGCGAGGACGCGGTCGTAGGCGGTCGGGACGCCGCCGCGCTGGATGTGACCCAGGATGACCGGCTTGGCCTCCTTGCCCAGGCGCCGCTCCAGTTCGTAGGCCAGCGCCGTGCCGATGCCCTGGAAGCGCTCGTGGCCGTACTGGTCGATCTCGCCCTTGCCGTAGTCCATGGTGCCGTCGATGGGGTGGGCGCCCTCGGCGACGCAGACGACGGCGAACTTCTTGCCGCGCGAGAAGCGTTCCTCGACCATCTTGGCCAGGTCGGAGGGGTCGAAGGGGCGCTCGGGCAGGCAGATGCCGTGGGCGCCGGCGGCCATGCCGGACTCCAGCGCGATCCAGCCGGCGTGCCGGCCCATGACCTCGACGACCATCACCCGCTGGTGGGACTCGGCCGTCGTCTTCAGGCGGTCCATGGCCTCGGTGGCGACGCCGACGGCGGTGTCGAAGCCGAAGGTGCGGTCGGTGGAGGAGATGTCGTTGTCGATGGTCTTGGGGACGCCGACGACCGGCAGACCCGCGTCGGAGAGCATGCGGGCCGCCGTCAGGGTGCCCTCGCCGCCGATCGGGATCAACGCGTCGATGCCGAACTCCTCGACCATGTCGGCGGCCCCGTCGCAGGCCTCGCGGAGCCGGTCGCGCTCCAGGCGGGAGGAGCCGAGGATGGTGCCGCCGCGGGCCAGGATGCCGCTGACCGCGTCCAGGTCGAGGGAGCGGTAGTGGCGGTCGAGCAGACCGCGGTAGCCGTCCTCGAAGCCGATGACCTCGTCGCCGTACTGCGCCACCGCCCGGTGCACGACCGACCGGATCACGGCGTTCAGGCCGGGGCAGTCGCCGCCTGCGGTGAGAACTCCGATGCGCATCGTGCTGTGTCTCCTGCTCGCTGTCGGTGCTGGTGAGCCGCTGTCGATTGTTTCACGTCCGTGGAGGCGGCGGATTCCTGACGGGCGCCTTAACTGGCAGCGGGGGTAATGTCAAGAGGGGTCTGCTCACCTTGGTGGGCGATTTTTGTGCCCCGAACGAGCCGGACGCGACCGGACGAGACACCGGACAAGACAGAGGATCGGAGTGCACACGTGACGCGCAGCGTGTACGTGACCGGGATCGATCGCGGCGACGGCCGCCAGGTCGTCGAGCTGGGGGTCATGGAACTCCTGACCCGGCAGGTCGACCGGGTGGGTGTGTTCCGTCCCCTCGTGCACGATCGGCCCGATCGCATGTTCGAGCTGCTGCGGTCCCGTTACCGCCTCTCCCAGGACCCCGCCACCGTCTACGGCATGGACTACCACGAGGCGTCCGCGCTCCAGGCCGAACAGGGCACGGACGAGCTGGTCTCCACGCTGGTCGAGCGCTTCCACCTGGTGGCCCGGGACTACGACGTCGTCCTCGTGCTCGGCACCGATTTCGCCGGCACCCAGCTGCCGGACGAGCTGTCCCTGAACGCCCGGCTCGCCAACGAGTTCGGCGCCTCCGTGATCCCGGTGGTGGGCGGCCGCACCCAGACCGCCGAGGGGTCCTCGCCGAGGTCCGCAACGCCTACCGTGCCTACGACGGGCTCGGCTGCGACGTGCTCGCCATGGTCGCCAACCGGGTGGACCGCGAGGACCGCGACGAACTCGCCCGGCGGCTCGCCGACCGGCTGCCGGTGCCCACCTACGTGCTGCCCGACGAGCCCGCGCTGTCCGCGCCGACGGTCGCGCAGATCTCCCAGGCCCTCGGCGCCCGGGTGCTGCTGGGCGACGAATCCGGGCTCGCCCGCGACGCGCTGGGCTTCGTGTTCGGCGGGGCGATGCTGCCCAGCTTCCTGCCCGCGCTGACCCCGGGCTGCCTGGTGGTGACCCCGGGCGACCGCGCCGACTTGGTCGTCGGCGCGCTCGCCGCGCACAGCGCCGGCACCCCGCCGATCGCCGGTGTGCTGCTGACCCTGAACGAGGTGCCGAGCGAGGAGATCCTCACGCTGGCCGCCCGGCTGGCCCCGGGCACCCCGGTGCTCTCGGTGGCCGGCAACAGTTTCCCCACGGCCGAGCACCTGTTCGCCATGGAGGGCAAGATGACCGCGGCCACCCCGCGCAAGGCGGAGACCGCGCTCGGCCTGTTCGAGGGGTACACCGACACCGCGGACCTGGCCCGCCGGGTGTCGGCGCCGACCGGCGACCGGATCACCCCGATGATGTTCGAGCACAAGCTGCTGGAGCAGGCCCGCTCCGACCGGCGGCGGGTGGTGCTGCCGGAGGGCACCGAGGAACGGGTGCTGCACGCGGCCGAGGTGCTGCTGCGCCGCGGGGTGTGCGACCTGACGCTGCTCGGCCCGCCGGACCGCATCCGCAAGCAGGCGGCCGACCTCGGCATCGACCTCGGGGACACCCAGCTGATCGACCCGGCCACCTCCGAGCTGCGCGACGCCTTCGCGGAGAAGTACGCCCGGCTGCGCGCCCACAAGGGCGTCACGGTCGAGCTGGCCTACGACGTCGTCTCGGACGTCAACTACTTCGGCACGCTGATGGTCCAGGAGGGCCTGGCGGACGGCATGGTGTCCGGCTCGGTGCACTCCACGGCGGCCACCATCCGGCCCGCCTTCGAGATCATCAGGACCCGGCCGGAGTCGTCCATCGTCTCGTCGGTCTTCTTCATGTGCCTGGCCGACAAGGTGCTGGTCTACGGCGACTGCGCGGTCAACCCGGACCCGGACGCCGAGCAGCTCGCCGACATCGCGGTCCAGTCGGCGGCCACGGCCGCCCAGTTCGGCGTGGAGCCGCGGATCGCGATGCTGTCGTACTCCACCGGCACGTCCGGTTCGGGCGCCGACGTCGAGAAGGTGCGCGCGGCGACCGAGCTGGTGCGCGCGCGGCGGCCCGACCTGAAGACCGAGGGGCCGATCCAGTACGACGCGGCCGTGGAGCCGTCCGTGGCCGCCACCAAGCTGCCGGGCTCGGAGGTCGCCGGGCAGGCCAGCGTACTGATCTTCCCGGACCTGAACACCGGCAACAACACCTACAAGGCCGTGCAGCGCTCGGCCGGCGCGATCGCCGTCGGCCCGGTCCTGCAGGGCCTGCGCAAGCCCGTCAACGACCTGTCCCGAGGCGCGCTCGTCCAGGACATCGTCACCACCGTCGCCATCACGGCGATCCAGGCCCAGAACCTCAGCGAGAAGGTGTCCGAGCAGTGACCGACCCCACCCGTGTCCTCGTCCTCAACTCCGGTTCCTCGTCGGTGAAGTACCAGCTGCTGGACATGCGGGACAGCAGCCGGCTGGCGACGGGCCTGGTCGAGCGGATCGGCGAGCAGACCTCCCGGCTCCGGCACACCCGTGCCGACGGCGGGACCCGGGAGCAGAACGGGCCGATCGCCGACCACGAGGCCGCCCTCAAGGCCGTCGCCGAGGAGCTGGGCCGGGACGGTCTGGGCCTGGACTCGCCGGAACTGGCCGCCATCGGCCACCGGGTGGTGCACGGCGGCCTGTTCTTCACCGAGCCGACCGTGATCGACGAGGCGGTGCTCACCGAGATCGAGCGGCTGATCCCGGTCGCGCCGCTGCACAACCCCGCCAACCTCACCGGCATCCGCACCGCGCAGGCGCTCCGTCCCGACCTGCCGCAGGTCGCCGTGTTCGACACGGCGTTCCACACGACCATGCCGGAGGCCGCGGCGCGCTACGCGATCGACCCGAGGATCGCCGACCGGCACCGCATCCGCCGCTACGGCTTCCACGGGACCTCGCACGCGTACGTCTCGCGGGAGACGGCGCGGCTGCTGGGCAAGGACCCGTCCGAGGTCAACGTGATCGTGCTGCACCTGGGCAACGGCGCCTCCGCGTCCGCGGTCGAGAAGGGCCGCTGCGTGGACACCTCCATGGGGCTGACGCCGCTGGAGGGTCTGGTGATGGGTACGCGTTCCGGTGATCTGGACCCGGCGGTCATCTTCCATTTGGCGCGTGTCGGCGGAATGTCCATGGACGAGATCGACACTCTTCTGAACAAGAGGAGCGGCCTGTTCGGTCTGTGCGGGGACAATGACATGCGGGAGATCCGTCGCCGGATCGACGAGGGTGACGAAGAGGCCGCGCTGGCCTTCGACATTTACATTCACCGTCTCAAGAAGTACATCGGCGCCTATTACGCGGTGCTCGGGCGGGTGGACGCGGTGGCGTTCACGGCCGGGGTCGGCGAGAACGCGGCGCCGGTGCGCGAGGCGGCCCTGAGCGGCCTGGACGCCCTGGGCCTCACGGTCGACGGCGAGCGGAACGCGGTGCGCGGGGACGAGCCGCGGCTGATCTCGCCGGAGGGCGCGCGGGTCGCGGTCGCCGTGGTGCCGACCGACGAGGAACTGGAGATCGCCACACAGACCTACGCACTGGTCGGAAAGACGGCCGGCAATACACAGCGGTAACACGGCTGAGCGCATGTCCGCCCATTTGTATCTTCCGCCAGACGGAATATTCCGCAGCGAAACAAACCGATAGGATCGCCCCATGCGCCGTTCGAAAATCGTCTGTACTCTCGGCCCCGCGGTCGACTCCCACGAGATGCTCGTCGCCATGATCGAGGCGGGTATGAATGTGGCCCGTTTCAACTTCAGCCACGGCTCCCACGCCGAGCACCAGGCGCGGTACGACCGCGTCCGGGCCGCCGCCAAGGAGACCGGCCGGGCCATCGGTGTCCTCGCCGACCTCCAGGGCCCGAAGATCCGCCTGGAGACCTTCGCCGAAGGTCCCGTCGAGCTGGAGCGCGGTGACGAGTTCGTCATCACGACCGAGGACGTCCCGGGCGACAAGCACATCTGCGGTACGACGTACAAGGGGCTGCCGGGCGACGTCTCGCGCGGCGACCAGGTCCTGATCAACGACGGCAACGTCGAGCTCAAGGTGCTGGACGTCGAGGGCCCGCGGGTGAAGACGATCGTCATCGAGGGCGGTGTCGTCTCCGACCACAAGGGCATCAACCTGCCCGGCACGGCCGTGAACGTGCCCGCGCTGTCCGACAAGGACGTCGAGGACCTTCGCTTCGCTCTCCGCATGGGCTGCGACCTGGTCGCCCTCTCCTTCGTCCGGGACGCCAGGGACGTGGCCGACGTCCACAAGGTGATGGACGAGGAGGGCCGCCGGGTCCCGGTGATCGCCAAGGTGGAGAAGCCGCAGGCGGTCGAGAACATGGAGGACGTCGTGCTGGCGTTCGACGGTGTGATGGTCGCCCGTGGTGACCTCGCCGTCGAGTACCCGCTCGAGAAGGTCCCCATGGTGCAGAAGCGCCTGATCGAGCTGTGCCGGCGCAACGCCAAGCCGGTGATCGTGGCGACCCAGATGATGGAGTCGATGATCACCAACTCCCGTCCGACCCGCGCCGAGGCCTCCGACGTGGCCAACGCGATCCTGGACGGCGCGGACGCGGTCATGCTGTCCGCGGAGTCCTCGGTCGGCGCCTACCCGGTCGAGACGGTCAAGACGATGTCGAAGATCGTCACCGCGGCCGAGGGCGAGCTGCTCTCCAAGGGCCTGCAGCCCCTGGTGCCCGGCAAGAAGCCGCGCACCCAGGGCGGTTCGGTGGCCCGCGCTGCCTGCGAGATCGCCGACTTCCTCGGCGGCCGTGGCCTGATCGCCTTCACCCAGTCCGGCGACACCGCCCGCCGGCTGTCCCGCTACCGGGCGGCCCAGCCGATCCTCGCCTTCACCACCGACGAGGGCACCCGCAACCAGCTGACCCTGAGCTGGGGCGTGGAGCCGCATGTCGTGCCGTTCGTCAACAGCACCGACGAGATGGTCGACATGGTGGACCAGGAGCTGGCCAACCTCGGCCGCTTCAACCCCGGCGACACGGTGATCATCACCGCCGGTTCGCCCCCCGGTGTGCCCGGCACGACCAACATGGTCCGGGTCCACCACGTGGGCGGCCAGGGCGGCTGACGCCCTCCGCAAAAGCCTTGGACGCCACTGAGGGCGCCCCCCGCGAAGGGGGGGGCGCCCTCAGTGCTGTGCGGCTCCCGAACGGTCCTGAGAGGCCGGTCAGGCGGTGGTGTACACGTGCATGCCGGGCACGTGCAGGTTGCCGCCGAACTGGGCCGCCTGGACGACCTTCACGTTGGTGAAGTAGATGAGCGGGATGTTCAGCGGGGGCGGGCTGTCCGGGCTGAACGTCACCGGGATCAGGCCGAACAGGTTGCCGGAGATGCTCTCGGTGTACATCACGGTGTCGCCACCGGTGATGGTGGACGTCGAGCCCTTGGACGCCTGCACGTGGTAAGTCTTGTTCGCCTGCTTGTCGTTCACCGTCTGGTGCAGGTCCCCGATGTCGGTCCCGCCGGAGATGACGTACTTGAGCACCTTCTTCTTGGTGCCGTTGGCCGTCTTCACCTCGACGATGCCCTGGTAGTCGGCGCCCTTCAGCAGCAGCGAGCTGGCGTTGAGGTACCAGGGGTCGTCCGCCACCGGCACCTTGTTGTCGACGCCGCTCTCGTCGTCGGTGGCCGCCGGGCAGTCGTCCGGGGACGTCGTCGCGCTCGCGGAGGGGCTGGGCGTGGCCGACCCGGCCGCGTCCTCGGCCGCCTTGGCGGTGTCCTCGGCCGTCTTGGAGACCTTGCCGGTGGTGTCCTTCACCGTGTCCTTGACCGTCTCGGCGGCCTTGGACGCGGTGTCCTCGACGGTGTCGGTGGCGCTGCCCTTGCCGGTGGACCCGGTGGTGTCAGTGGACCCCGAGGAGGCCGACGTCGACGGCGAGGGGGTCGCGGACGCCGACGGGGACGCCGACGGAGCCGGGCTCGCGGTCGAGTCGGAGCCCTTGCCGCCGGTGAGGACGTCACCGATGGTGTCGCCGATGGTGTCCAGCAGACCGCCGCCGCTGCTCTGGGACGCGGACGGGGCCGGCGTGGCCGTGTCCCCGCCGCCGGAGCCGGAACCCGAGCCGGAACCCGAGCCGGAGCCGGAGTCGGAGGAACCGGACGTCGCCGTCGGCTCGGGCGTGGCCTTGTCGTCGGAACCTGAATCCGGCGACGTCTTCTTGCCCGGGTCCGGCGTGTCCTTCGCCCCGTCGGTCGCCGTGGGGGTCGGCGTCGCCTTGTCGGTGCTCTCGCTCGCGGAGGGCGAGGGCGACGGCGAGGCCGAGGCGTCCTTGGAGTCGTCCAGCGCCTTGACGCAGTCCTTGTAGTCCGCGGCCTTCTGGCTGTTGGACGTGGACGTGCCGCCGTTGTCGGCGAGCGCCAGGCTGGACGTGAAGCCCATGCCCATGAGGACGGCGGTCGGCATCGCCACGGTGGCTATCGCCTTGCCGGCCGGCATGTGGAACCTGGTGAACAGCGGCTTCTTGGGTGCCGCGTGGCGGGGCCCGGTTCTCGCACGGGACCCGTCCACATCGGTCCCGTGGGTCACCTCGTCAGCCGGCACTGTGCCTCCCGTTCGCCTCGTTGGCCGGGCTCGTTCCTGACAGGTCGTACGACTCGCCCGTACCCGCGGCGTCCTTCGTCAGCGGCACCGTGCCGGGGGCGGCGCCCTCGGCCGGGGCGGCCACGACCGGCGGCTCGGGCTGCGGCGTGCCGCCCGGCGCCCAGGAGATGGCCATCGCTCCGCCGACGAGAGCCAGCAGGAAGCCCACGATGAAGCCGCCGAAGTTGGACACGGGGAGCGACACCAGCGCCAGCAGGATCGCGGCGACACCCGCGAACGTCCGCACGTGCTTCTGGAACCAGAGGCTGACGCCCAGTACGACGAGCAGCACACCGATGATCAGGGAGCCGGCACCCGCCGTGGTCGCCATCGCCAGCGTCAGATGACCGAGCTGGAGATGGAAGTACGGGAAGTACATGATGGGAAGGCCGCTGAGCAGGACGTAGAGCCCGGCCCAGAACGGACGGGTGCCCCGCCAGGCGCGGAACTGCGTCCTCCGGTGGGCGAACCGGCCGGATTCGACGGCAGGGGTCTCGGCGCTCATGAAACAGCTCCCTGGTGCGGCGTTGCTGTGGTGGTGATGTGTGCCGCGCGTGAAGACGCGGCCGAAAGCTGGAACGGGCGGGGGAACCGTCGGCCCCCCGCCCGTCACCGAGTGCTCAGTAGCACTCGATCCCCTTGCCGTCGCCCTTGTGCAGCGACATGTGGAGACCGCTGAGCTTGAAGGTGCCGGCGGTGGTCGCCCACGCCGTCTGCCTCACGTTGCTCAGGTCGGCCGAGTCGGCCTGCTGGGCGAAGCCGAAGGGGTTGGCCTGCTCGCCGTTGCCCTTCATGCCCGGACCCTTGCTGGCGTCCTTGGCCGCCACACCGATGTCGATGTTGTTGAACACCGCGTCGGCGTTCAGGTCGTCGACGTCGATGTACAGGTTGTGGGCCTGGACCTTGTCGTGCCCGGCGCCACCGGCCTCCAGACGGAGGGTGATGTTGCCGAGGAACGGCACGTCCGGGGTGACCACGGACTGGCACATGTTCGTGATGGTGGCGTCGTTGAACGACGAGACGGCGACGGCGTGGGCCGTCTTCTTCCCGTCGAGCGTGTAACCGGCGTCGACCGCGCCGTACTGCGCGAAACCCTCACCGTGGAGGGTGTCGGCCGTGACCTTGAACTCCTGGCCGGACACGCTGAACGAAGCGGCGAGAGCACCCTGCGCCAGGGCGACACCTATCGCGGCCGTAGCGGCGACGCTGGGCACCATGACCACAGCGAACCGCTTCCATCTGGTCCCGCCACGCACCTGGGACTCCATATTTCCTCCTTCTCGGACGTACATCTCCTGGCCCGGATCGCCCCCAGTCGGGGGCTCAGCCAGGCAGGGATGGGAGAAGTGCTACGTCCTCGGGAAGGAGAGCGCCCGCGGCCAAGGCGCGAACACGCGCCCGCCTCACCGGCGATCACCCCCGAGCGACAACCACTGGTCGCGCCTGACACACATCACGCACAACCTTCTGGACAGGCTTCGCCGGTGGCGAAGACCCCCCTGCCCTAGAACCGGCGCCACTGCCGCCGACTCTGCCCGGTGGGGACCCAGAGTCTCCCGGGACCCGGCCGGCTGCCGGGGTACGGGAATGGACCGAGCGTCGCCGATCGTGGTGCATTCTCGCCCTCGACACAAGGGGGTTCGTTACTCGCTAGTAACGGCCGGATAACCGAACAACGACTCGCCGGTCTCGGAAAGCCACCCTCGGTGGCCTCGGAGGGCAGAGCAAAACCGTTGATCCTTGGATGAAACCAGACAGATCAACGGCTTGGATTTACTGCGAGTAACAGCGGCCGCGATTACCAAGTTTTGGTAAAGCGCGGCCGCCCTGACGCCTCGTCGGCAAATGTTTCACCCCGGCATCACATGCCGTGGCGTTTAGTGACTGGTCAGAACAGCGCCCGCGCCAGCGCCCGGCGCGCCCCCACGACCCGCGGGTCCTCGGGGCCCACGACCTCGAACAGCTCCAGCAGCCGGCGCCGGACCGTGTCCCGGTCGTCACCCGCCGTGCGGCGCACGGTGTCGATGAGCCGCGCGAAGGCGTCCTCCACATGACCGCCCACCAGGTCCAGGTCGGCGGCGGCGATCTGCGCGTCCGCGTCGCCCGGCTTCTCGGCGGCGTCCTTGCGCACCCGCTGCGGGTCCATGTCCTGCACCCGCTGGAGCAACTCGGCCTGCGCGAGGCCGAGTTTGGCCTCCGTGTTGGCCGGGTCGTCGCTCAGTACGTTCTTGTAGGCCTGGACGGCCCCGGCGAGGTCGCCCGCGTCCAGGGCCTGAACGGCGGCCTCGAGCAGGGCGTCGTACGGCCCGGCCGGCACCTCCTGCGGGGGCGCGGCGCCCGGCTCCGCGTCCGGGTCGACGGTCAGGCCGGTCAGCCCGAAGCGCTCCTCGGCGACCTGCACCAGCTGGTCCAGGGTCTGCCGGATCTGCTCCTCGCCGGCGGCACCCTGGAAGAGCGGCAGGGCCTGCCCCGCCACGACGGCGAAGACCGCCGGGATCCCCTGGATGCCGAACTGCTGCATCAGCATCTGGTTGGCGTCGACGTCGATCTTGGCGAGGAGGAAGCGGCCGTTGTACTCGACGGCCAGCCGCTCCAGGACCGGGCTCAGCTGCTTGCAGGGCTGACACCACTCGGCCCAGAAGTCGATGACGACGGGTACTTCGGCGGAGCGCTGCAGGACGTCGCGCTCGAAACCGGCTTCGTCGACGTCGATGACGAGGTCGGCCGGTGAGACGGCCCCCGTCCCGCCCTGCCGGGCGGTCTCGGCGCGCGTCTGCTCGGCCTTGGCCTTCGCCTCCTGGGCCGCCTTCACCGCGGCGAGGTCGACGACGCCGCTCATGGACATGTTCCGTGGCTGCATGCGTCTATCCTCCCCCGTACTCGCGCGTGAACGAAAAAAGCGATGTGGTTGGCGCCGGGTCCCCACCCCACGCCGGTGGTCGTCGCCCGTGTGCGTCCGTCACGAGCTTTCGCTACGAGTCGTAGCGTAATGGCAGGAGGACCCGTCGCGACACCACACCCCGGTGATCTCCCTCACGACGGCGCGGGAACCGTCGGTTTATGGTCAGGGCATGCAGAACCGCACCCCCGCCGGCCGGACCGGACGCCCGCGCAACGCCGCAGCGGACACCGCGATCCTGGCCGCCACCCGGGACGCGCTGGTCGAACTGGGCTGGTCACGGCTGACATTGGGGGACGTGGCCACCCGGGCCGGGGTCGCGAAGACGACGCTGTACCGGCGCTGGGCGGGCAAGCACGAACTGGTGGTGGACGCGGTCGCCGAGCTGTTCGACGAGCTGGAACTGCCCGATCGCGGCAGTCTGGCCGCCGACATCGAGGGCGTGGTGCTGCAGCTCGCGGCGATCCTGGCCCGCCCGGAGGCCAGAAGTGGCCTGATGGCGGTGGTCGCGGAGGCCACCCGGGACGACGCCCTGCGCGAGCGCATCCGTGCCTCGATCGTGGACCGCCAGCTGCGGCTGGTCCTGGAGGGGCGCGCCCGGGCCCAGCGCCGCGGCGAACTCCCCCCGGAGCCGGACCCGGCGGAGTCCGCCCGCACGGTGGACCTGATCTTCGACATGGTCGCGGGTGCGGTGGTGCACCGCACGCTGGTGAGCGGCAAGCCGGCGGACCAGGAGTGGGCGCAGGGCTTCACCCGGGTGCTGCTGCTGGGCCTGACCGCCCCGCCGGGCGCGCGGGCGTAGCCGGGGGCGCGGGCGTAGCCGGAGCCCCTGGTGCGCCCGTGGCACGCGACGGTGCCCGAGGGCCGGTTGCGAAAGTGGCCTCGTCGCCCGGAGGGCGGCCGGGCGACGCCCGGCAGAGGACCACTTTCGCAACAGGCCTAGAAGCCCGGAGGCTCGGTGTAGACGCCCCACTCGTCCCGCAGCACCCCGCAGATCTCGCCGAGCGTCGCCTCGGCGCGCACGGCGTCCAGCATCGGCTCGATCATGTTGGCGCCGGAGCGTGCGGCGGCCAGCATGGCGTCCAGCGCGGTGCGCACGGCCGCCTCGTCCCGCGCGTCCTTGCGCTCGGCGAGGACCCGCACCTGCTCCCGTTCCACCTCGTGGCTGACCCGCAGGATCTCCAGGTCGCCGGTGACGGAGCCGGTGTTGACGTTGACGCCCACGACCCGCTTCTCGCCCTTCTCCAGGGCCTGCTGGTAGCGGAACGCGGACTCGGCGATCTCGCCGGTGAACCAGCCGTCCTCGATCCCGCGCAGGATGCCGGAGGTGATCGGGCCGATCGGGTGCCTGCCGTCCGGGTGGGCCCTCAGGCCCCGCTCCTTGATCTGCTCGAAGATCTTCTCGGCGTCCGCCTCGATCCGGTCCGTCAGCTGCTCGATGTACCAGGAGCCGCCGAGCGGGTCGGCCACGTTGGCGACGCCCGTCTCCTCCATCAGCACCTGCTGCGTGCGCAGCGCGATCTCCGCGGCCTGCTCGCTGGGCAGCGCCAGCGTCTCGTCCAGGGCGTTGGTGTGCAGCGAGTTGGTCCCGCCGAGGACGGCGGCGAGCGCCTCGACCGCGGTCCGCACGACGTTGTTGTACGGCTGCTGCGCGGTCAGCGAGACACCGGCGGTCTGGGTGTGGAAGCGCAGCCACTGCGCCTTGTCGCTCTGCGCGCCGTACACGTCGCGCATCCAGCGGGCCCAGATGCGCCGGGCCGCCCGGAACTTCGCGATCTCCTCGAAGAAGTCGACGTGGGCGTCGAAGAAGAAAGAGAGTCCCGGCGCGAAGACGTCCACGTCGAGACCGCGCGAGAGGCCCAGCTCCACGTAGCCGAAGCCGTCCGCGAGGGTGTACGCCAGTTCCTGCGCGGCCGTCGAGCCGGCCTCGCGGATGTGGTAGCCGGAGACGGAGAGCGGCTTGTAGGCGGGGATGCCGGCCGCGCAGTACTCCATGAGGTCGCCGATCAGGCGCAGGTGCGGCTCCGGCTGGAACAGCCACTCCTTCTGGGCGATGTACTCCTTGAAGATGTCGGTCTGGAGGGTGCCGTTCAGGACCGCGGGGTCCACGCCCTGCCGTTCGGCGGCGACCAGGTACATGCAGAAGACGGGGACGGCCGGGCCGCTGATCGTCATCGACGTGGTGACGTCACCGAGCGGGATGTCCTTGAACAGGACCTCCATGTCGGCGGCCGAGTCGATCGCCACCCCGCAGTGCCCGACCTCGCCCAGCGAACGGGCGTCGTCGGAGTCGCGGCCCATGAGGGTCGGCATGTCGAAGGCGACGGACAGACCCCCGCCGCCGGCGGCGAGGATCATCTTGTACCGCTCGTTGGTCTGCTCGGCGTTGCCGAACCCGGCGAACTGGCGGATCGTCCAGGTGCGGCCGCGGTAGCCGGTCGGATGGAGCCCGCGCGTGTAGGGGTACTCCCCGGGCCAGCCGATCCGCTCGAATCCCTCGTACGTGTCACCGGGCCGGGGCCCGTACACCGGCTCCACGGGATCGCCGGAGAGCGTGCTGAAGTCTGCGTCGCGCTTGCGCGCGGCGTCGTATCGGGCCTGCCAGCGTCGGCGGCCCTCCTCGATGGCGTGAGCGTCCATACCATCGAATTTACTTGGACGTCCTAGTAAATGTCGATGGGGGTCCGCCACACGGGTGCCGTGTGGCGGTTCGTGCCGCGGTCCCTACGCCTTGGCGACGGCCGGGGCCGGGCCGCCGACCCGGGTCTCCAGCTCGCGGCTGACCTTGCGCTCGACGAAGAAGGCGGCGGTCGGGATCGTCCCCGCGAGCAGCACCCACAGCTGCTTGCCGACGGGCCACTTCGCCTTGGCGCCCAGGTCGAAGGCGAAGACCAGGTAGACGACGTACAGCCAGCCGTGCGCGATACCGACGACCGTGGTGAACTTCTCCGCACCGTCGATGTGCAGCCCGTACTTGGCGATCACGCCGAGGGTCAGCAGGACCAGCAGCACGCCGGTGACGTAGGCCATGACGCGGTAGCGGGTCAGCACGCTCTTCTTCATGGCATCGAGCGTAACGGCCCGTTCCGGGAGATCTTGTCCCGGGTCACTCCTCCGCGAAGTCGTGTGCCGCGATCCGCAGCGGGCGCAGCATGGCGAAGATCTCCCCGCACTCCTCGGCGTCGTACACGCCGAGGCCGAAGTCCATCGACATCAGGTCCCGGGTGGCCGCGTCGACCACCTCGCGGCCCTTGTCGGTGATGACGGCGAGGGTGCCGCGGCCGTCGTTGGGATTGGGGCGCTTGGCCACCAGGCCGGAGCGGACCAGCCGGTCCACGGTGTTCGTCACGGACGTGGGGTGCACCATCAGCCGCTCGCCGATCTTGGACATGGGCAGCTCGCCCGCCTTGGAGAAGGTGAGCAGCACCAGCGCCTCGTACCGCGCGAAGGTCAGTCCGTACGGCTTGACCACCGCGTCGACCTCGGACAGCAGGATCTGCTGGGCCCGCATGATGGAGGTGATCGCGGCCATGGACGGCACGTTTCCCCAGCGCTGCTTCCAGAGCTCGTCGGCGCGGGCGATGGGGTCGAAGGGAAGGCTGAGAGGCTTCGGCACGTCATCAGACCCTACCGGCCGGTCATATGCCGGTCAGCCCCGTCTCGCCTTTCGGTCGCCCACGGAACCGGCTCCCCCGCGCCGGACCCACCCCGCCGACTCCGTTGCGCTGCCCCGCAAGCCACGGATCGACCGCCCGCACCGGCCGACGCCCCGGGACGCGCCCCATCGGTCGGCGCCGGACCCACCACCCACGGGCCACCGCCTCGCGGGCGTCACCGTGTCCCTCCTTCACCCGCCCGGGAAGGGACACGTGCCCCGGACCCCCACGAACCCGCGGAGCGCTCAGCGGCCCTTGCGGCGGAGGTGGTGGCGGACCGCACGCTGGGCGACCGGACCCAGTTCCTCCAGCGCCGCGACCAGGGCGCCGAGCTGTTCGAGGGCGTCCAGGGCCGCGTGCGCGCCCGCCTCGTCCGCGCCCTCGTACAGCTCGATGCCGACGAACGACGCGGCGATCGCGCGGGCGAGGGCCGCCGGGTCGGTGAACTCGCCGAACGGGGTCGCGGCGAGCACCCGCCGCAGCACCTGCTCGATCTCGGCGATCCACAGATCCAGTCCGCCCGCCGCGGCGGGGCCGAGGGCCGCGTGGGTGGGCGCGCCGGCCAGCAACTGGCCCAGGAGGGCGACATGGCCGTCGGCCCGTTCCCGCTCGTGGATCTCGCGCCCGACGGCGAGCAGCTCGGAGAGGGAGGAGACGGCGGCGAGCCGGTCGCGGTAGTTCGCCACGGACTTCTCCGCGCCGTAGCGGCACGCGGCGGCGAGCAGTTCGTCGACCGAGCCGAAGTGGTAGAAGACCAGCGCCTGGTTGACCCCGGCCGCCGAGGCGACCGTACGGGCCGAGGTCTTGGCGATGCCCTGCTCGGTGAGTGTGCGCAGCGCGCCCTCCAGCAGCTTGGTCTTCGTCTCCTGGGACTTCGCCGTCTCGGGGCTCATGCGCGCGCCTCCTCGCGCACCGGGCGCAGCCCGGGCCGCACACCGCGGGACCGGACGCTCGTGTACGACGCGGTGAACGAGCCCTCGTAGCCGAAGAGCGGCCCGACGTAGCGGTTGACCACGCTCACCCGGATGCGGAAACGGCCCGCCGTGTCGTCGTAGGACTCGCGCACCTCGGCGGTGGCGCCGACCAGCTCGGGGACCCGGACGTCCACCGGGCCCTCCCGGAAGCGGTGCTCGCCGGAGCGGATCAGCAGCGAGCCGTCGGGCTCGGCGGCGAAGTGGAGTTCGCTGGCCAGGTGCTGGTGGGTGCCGAGGTAGTCGAGGACGCGGTCCCCCTTGGGGCTGAGCACCATCTGGGCGTCGAAGCGGCGGGCCCGGCCGGGCAGGTCGAAGGTGCGCACGAAACTCACCGTCTCACGCCCGAAGGTGTCGGTGTACGGCACGTTCTCGATCACGAAGGGGACGTCGCGGCCGGCGCGCGGGACGAGGATGTTGCGGGTGGCGCCGAGCGCGAGGAACGGCCGCACGAACGCGGGGCCGTGCCAGATCCGGTGCATGACGCCCCGGCCGGTGCACGCCTCGCCGCTCGCCAGGCCCACCGAGAAGCGGCGCCTCAGCTGTGGATGGAGCCGGTCGAAGTCGTCGCCCAGCACCCGCTGGAACATCGAGCGGGTGCGTGCCGTGGTGGTCATCCGCGCTCCTCCAGGGTGCGCAGGACGCGGGGCGCGCGGGCGGAGGTGACCGGGGCGCGCAGGCAGCGGCGGGCCGCCGGGGTGCAGGCGAGGGGCGCCTTGAGCAGGGCGAGCGACACCGCGACGAGCAGCAGCAGCGGGCACAGGTAGGCCACGGCCGCCCCGAACCGGCCGAAGACGCGGACGGCCGGCTCGAGCCCCAGACCGGTCAGGCACACGGTGAGCACCAGCGCCCGCACCGCCAGCTCGGCCAGCCAGTTGACCAGGGCCCGCTCGGGGGTGATGCCCCGCTCCAGCCACAGCCGCAGCCGGTCGAAGGACCAGGCGGTCGCCCACCCCATCAGCCTGCGGAACAGCAGCCGGTCGGCGAGCGCGCCGAGGGCGCCCCAGCGGGGGCGGTAGTCGTAGCCGGTGAGGAAGCGGACGCCGTGCGCCTCGGGTACGTACCGCCAGTAGCCGCTGCCCTCGGCGAGCGGGGAGAGGGGGTGCGGCGAGGCGAAGCGCAGGGCGGAGGTGCGGGTGCCGTCGGGGCGCTCCTTCTCGCCCGCCGCGACGCCGGTGCCCGACACCGTGAGGAAGGGCAGCACCCGGGTGGCGTACCGGAAGCGCCGCGGTTCGCCCTCGGCGCACGGAAGGGGGTCGATCTCGGTGAACCGCAGGTCCCAGCGCTGGTGCTGGGCGGGGTCCTGGGTGCGTGCCCAGAGTTCGTCCAGGTCGGCGTCGATCCGTGTCTCTATGTAGAGACCCATGGTGTTCCCCCACCTCAGAGCATGGTTTGAGCATCCGCTCAAAACTGTCCGTGAGGCAAACTACACCCCTTTGAGCGATCGCTCAAAGGGGTGGGAAGAGAAAACCCCGGCCCGTGAGGACCGGGGTTCGCGCGTCGCGGCCGGCGCTAGCGCGCCAGGTGGCGCTCGACGGTCTCGACCTTGGAGGTGAGCCCGTCGGTCACGCCGGGCCTGATGTCGGCCTTGAGGACGAGCGACACCCGGGGCGCCCGCGCCTCGACGGCGGCGACGGCGCGGCGGACGACGTCCATGACCTCGTCCCACTCCCCCTCGACGGAGGTGAACATCGCGTCGGTGCGGTTCGGCAGGCCGGACTCGCGGACCACCCGGACGGCGTCGGCGACGTACTCCCCCACGTCCTCGCCGACCCCCAGGGGGGTCACGGAGAAGGCGACGATCATGCCTCCACCACGCTTTCCTTGCGGGCGCGGGCCGCGATGACGGCGTCCTCGGCCTCGCGGCGCAGCCTGCGCTCGGCGAAGAAGCCGCCCGTGGGCAGCACGGAGAGGACGAAGTAGAGGGCGGCCGTACCGAAGCTCCACCGGGCACGGTTCCAGGCGTCCGCCCAGAAGACCAGGTACAGCAGGAAGAGGACACCGTGCACCGCGCCCATCACCGGCACCGCGTTGAAGTCCGTGGTGCGCTTGAGCACCGAGCAGACCAGCAGGACCAGGAAGGACACGGCCTCCGGGGCGGAGACCAGGCGGAGGCGGCGGAGGGCGGTGGCGGTCTTGATGTCCACGGATCACCTTCGGTGGGAGTTGCGACGACGGTCTGCCGGTTACGGACTGCCGGTTCGTGAACGCATGCACAAGCGTCACCCCATTGTGGCAAACACGGCCCGTAGGGGTGCGCTCAGGGTCGTCGTCCACCCGGGGGCCCTGTTCGGCCCACCCGGTCGGCCGCTACTTTCCCAGCGTGGCGATGTTCCGGCTCCAAGGGAGCAAGGTGCTCGCCGTCGACATGACCGGGGATGCCGTGAAGGCGAAGAACGGCTCGATGGTCGCGTACGACGGGCAGATGACCTTCAAGAAACTGAGCGGTGGCGGCGAGGGGCTGCGCGGGATGGTGACCCGGCGGCTCACCGGTGAGCAGATGACGGTGATGGAGGTGAGAGGCCAGGGCACGTGCTGGTTCGCGGACCGGGCGTCGGAGATCAACCTGGTCGCCCTGCGGGGGGACAGGCTCTACGTCGAGTCGAGCAACCTGCTCGCGACCGACGAGGGCCTGCGAACGGGCACGACGTTCACCGGGCTGCGCGGCGCCTCCCAGGGCAACGGGCTGTTCACCACGACCGTCGAGGGGCACGGGCAGGCGGCGATCATGTCCGACGGGCCCGCCGTGGTGCTGCGGGTCAGTCCGCAGTACCCGCTGATCGTCGACCCCGGCGCGTACATCGCCCACCAGGGCGACGTACGGCAGTCCTTCCAGTCCGGTGTGACCTTCCGCACCTTCTTCGGGGAGGGCGGCGGCGAGGCCTTCCAGATCCGCTTCGAGGGCGACGGTCTCGTGTACGTGCAGCCGAGCGAGCGGAACACGATCGCGGGGGACCTGTGAGATGAGCTTCCGGGAGATCAACTCCAAGATGGTCGAGGCGACCGTGCTGCCCGGGCAGCGGCTGTTCAGCCAGCGCGGCGCGATGCTCGCCTACAAGGGGGACGTGTCCTTCACGCCCAGCCTCCAGGGCGGTCAGGGCGGCCTGACGTCCATGATCGGGCGGCGGGTGGCCGGCGAGTCGACCCCGCTGATGACCGTCGAGGGCAGCGGCACCGTCTTCTTCGGGCACGGCGGCCACCACGTGCACGTCATCCGCCTCTCGGGCGACACGTTGTACGTCGAGGCCGACCGGCTGCTCGCCTTCGAGGGCACCCTGCGTCAGGGCACGATGTTCATGGGCTCGCAGGGCGGGGTCATGGGCATGGTCCGCGGGCAGGTCACCGGGCAGGGCCTGTTCACCACCACGCTGCAGGGCCAGGGGGCGGTGGCCGTGATGGCGCACGGCGGCGTCTTCGAGATCCCGATCACACCGCAGCGCCCGGTCCACGTGGACCCGCAGGCGTACGTCGCCCACCACGGCGACGTCCGCAACAAGCTGTCCAGCGCGCTCGGCTGGCGCGACATGGTGGGCCGCGGCTCCGGCGAGGCCTTCCAGCTGGAGCTGAGCGGCAGCGGCACGGTGTACGTCCAGGCCTCGGAGGAGAAGCTGTGAGCGCGTACGGAACCCCCGGCGGCCCCGTGGTGTTCGACCCCGTGACCCTGCCCGCCGACGACAACGTGAACAAGTACACGTTCTGCGTCGAGCTCAAGAGCGGCCAGTGGTTCCTGCAGAAGGGGAAGATGATCGCCTACTACGGGGCGATCGAGTTCAACGGCATCGGGCACGGGCGACTCGACCGACTTGTCCGCACCTCTTTCCATTCGCCACTGCACGCGAGCGACTGGGTGGTGGCGGCCGGCTCCGGCAAGATGCTGCTGGCCGACCGGGCCTTCGACGTCAACTCCTACGACCTGGACGACGGGAACTTGACCATTCGCGCGGGCAACCTGCTCGCTTTTCAGCCAAGTCTCGCGCTCAAGCAATCGATCGTGCCAGGTTTTCTGACCCTTATCGGAACCGGAAAGTTCGTGGCCGCATCTAACGGGCCGGTGGTGTTCATGGAACCTCCGATCCGGGTGGACCCCCAGGCGCTGGTCGGGTGGGCCGACTGCCCGTCTCCGTGTCATCACTACGACCACGGGTACCTCACGGGCGTCATGGGCGGTCTACGTGCGATGACGGGCCTGGGCGGGGCATCCGGCGAGGAGCACCAGTTCGAGTTCGTGGGAGCCGGGACGGTCCTGCTGCAGTCCAGCGAGGCCCTGATGGCCGAGCTGGCGACGGGGGTGGTTCCGCCCGAGCCGGGGGTCCCCGGCGGTGGCGGAGCGGCACCGGGTGGACACGGTCCGCAATCGGCGGGCGTACCGCGCCTTCCCGGACAGCTGGGAGACCTCCAGCGTCGCTTCGGGCTGTGAGCGGTAGTCTGCGGAGTGTGACATCGAACGCGTGCGCACAGTCACACCACCCGAAGTAGTTCGCCATTCAACTTCTTAGGTAGACTTCATTCATGGAGACCGAGACGGCCACGCGCTGGCTGACCGATGCGGAGCAGTGCGCCTGGCGCACCCACCTGGAGGTCAACAGGCTGTTGACGTACCAGCTCGAAAAAGACCTGCAGCCGTTCGGCCTGACAATGAACGACTACGAGATCCTCGTGAACCTCTCGGAGTCGGAGGACGTGCGGATGCGGATGAGCGACCTCGCCTCCGCCACCCTGCAGTCGAAGAGCCGGCTCTCGCACCAGATCACGCGGATGGAGAACGCGAACCTGGTACGGCGGGAGAACTGCGAGTCCGACCGCCGGGGGCTGTTCGCCGTGCTGACGGAGCACGGCATGGAGACGATGCGCAAGGTCGCACCGCACCATGTGTCCTCGGTGCGGCGGCACTTCATCGACCTCCTGCCGCCGGAGGCCCTGATAGAGCTGGACAAGGCGCTCAGGCCGATCGCCGAGCACCTGAGGGGGCAGCGGGGGCGCCCCTGAGACCGGCGGACGCCCCCAGGGCCCCGGGTCCGCCCGGAGCTCCGGGGGCCGCCGGCGATTCACCCGTACGGGCTCGGCCGACCGGGGCCGCCGGGGAACCTCAGCTCCGGGTCAGGCCCGCCACGAGTTCGTCCGCCGCGCGGTAGGGGTCGAGCTCCCCGGCGACGATCCGCTCGGCCAGGGCGCTGAGGCGGCGGTCGCCGTGCAGGTCCGCGATGCGTTCGCGCAACGCGGTGACCGCGATCGTCTCCACCTCGCGGGACGCGCGCGCCTTGCGCCGTTCGGTGAGCACACCGCGCTCCTCCATCCACGCGCGGTGCTTCTCCAGCGCCTCGACCACCTCGTCGACGCCCTGCGCGCGGGCCGCGACCGTCTTGACGATGGGCGGCCGCCAGTCGCCCGGGCCGCGGGACTCGCCCAGGCCCAGCATGTGGTTCAGCTCGCGGGCGGTGGCGTCGGCTCCGTCCCGGTCGGCCTTGTTGACCACGTAGACGTCACCGATCTCCAGGATTCCGGCCTTCGCCGCCTGGATGCCGTCGCCCATGCCCGGGGCCAGCAGCACCACGCTGGTGTCCGCCTGGGAGGCGATCTCGACCTCCGACTGGCCGACGCCGACCGTCTCCACCAGGATCACGTCGCAGCCCGCCGCGTCCAGCACCCGGATCGCCTGCGGCGCCGCCCAGGCCAGGCCGCCGAGGTGGCCCCGGGTGGCCATCGAACGGATGTAGACCCCGGGGTCGGAGGCGTGGTCCGACATCCGGACCCGGTCGCCGAGCAGCGCGCCTCCGGAGAACGGTGACGAGGGGTCGACGGCCAGGACGCCCACGCGTTTGCCCTGTTTGCGATACGCGGTGACGAGTGCGGAGGTCGAGGTCGACTTGCCGACACCCGGCGAGCCGGTCAAACCCACCACGTAGGCGTTGCCGGTCAGCGGGGCCAGTGCCGCCATGACCTCCCTGAGCTGCGGGGACGCCCCCTCCACCAGTGAGATCAGCCGGGCCACGGCCCGCGGCCGGCCGTCCCTGGCCTGGGCCACCAGAGAGGAGACGTCCTGCATCAAACAGCTCCGTTCACTTCACAGACGTAACTGGAACTCAGGCCTTCGGGACCCGCACGATCAGGGCGTCGCCCTGACCGCCGCCACCGCACAGCGCGGCCGCGCCGACGCCGCCGCCGCGCCGCTTGAGCTCCAGCGCCAAGTGGAGCACGAGCCGGGCGCCGGACATGCCGATCGGGTGACCCAGGGCGATCGCGCCGCCGTTGACGTTCACCTTTTCCGTGGACACGCCGAGGTCCTTCATTGACTGCACGGCCACGGCGGCGAACGCCTCGTTGATCTCGATGAGGTCGAGGTCGGAGACCTCCAGGTCCTCCTTCTTCAGGGCGTGCCGGATGGCGTTGGACGGCTGCGACTGCAGCGAGTTGTCCGGGCCGGCCACGTTGCCGTGCGCGCCGATCTCCGCGAGCCACTGAAGGCCCAGCTCCTCGGCCTTGGCCTTGCTCATCACGACCACGGCGGCCGCGCCGTCCGAGATCTGCGAGGAGGAGCCGGCCGTGATCGTGCCGTCCTTGGCGAAGGCCGGGCGCAGCTTGCCGAGCGACTCGGCGGTGGTGTCGCCGCGGATGCCCTCGTCCTTGCTGAAGACGACCGGCTCGCCCTTGCGCTGCGGGATCTCGACCGGGGTGATCTCGGCCTCGAAGACGCCGTTCTTCTGCGCCGCGGCGGCCCGCTGGTGGGACAGGGCGGCGATCTCGTCCTGCTCCGGGCGCTGGATGCCGAGGCGCGTGTTGTGCTTCTCCGTCGACTCGCCCATGGCGATGTTCTCGAAGGCGTCGGTCAGGCCGTCGTAGGCCATCGCGTCGAGCATCTGCACCGCGCCGTACTTGAAGCCCTCGCGGGACTTGGGCAGCAGGTGCGGGGCGTTGGTCATGGACTCCTGGCCGCCGGCGACGACGATGTCGAACTCGCCGGCGCGGATGAGCTGGTCGGCGAGGGCGATCGCGTCCAGGCCGGACAGGCAGACCTTGTTGATGGTGAGCGCGGGGACGCTCATCGGGATGCCGGCCTTGACCGCGGCCTGGCGGGCCGGGATCTGCCCGGCGCCGGCCTGCAGCACCTGCCCCATGATCACGTACTGCACCTGGTCGCCACCGATACCCGCACGGTCGAGGGCGGCCTTGATCGCGAAGCCGCCGAGATCGGCCCCGGAGAAGGACTTCAGCGAGCCGAGCAACCGTCCCATGGGCGTACGCGCGCCCGCGACGATCACCGAGGTGTTCGTTCCAGAAGACATGAGCTGCGATCCCCTTACCGGCCTGCACAGCCGAGGAGTGAACGAGGGTTTACTTCGAATGTACTGAGTGGCACTCCGTGCCGTCATCGGCCCGTCGGTGTGATCGCGCGCACGTTGCGTAACCACCGCCTTGGCGCTGCACTGATTCCATGCTGACGCGAATCGACCACATCGGGATCGCCTGCCACGACCTCGACGCGACCGTCGAGTTCTACCGGGCCACGTACGGCTTCGAGGTGTTCCACACCGAGGTCAACGAGGAGCAGGGCGTGCGGGAGGCCATGCTCAAGATCAACGAGACGTCCGACGGCGGCGCCTCCTACCTCCAGCTGCTGGAACCGACCCGGGAGGACTCCGCGGTCGGCAAGTGGCTGGCCAAGAACGGGGAGGGCGTGCACCACATCGCCTTCGGTACGGCGGATGTGGACGGGGACGCGGACGAGATCCGCGGCAAGGGCGTACGCGTTCTGTACGACGAGCCACGACGCGGCTCCATGGGGTCGCGGATCACCTTCCTGCACCCCAAGGATTGCCACGGCGTCCTGACAGAACTGGTCACTTCGGCCCCTGTTGAGTCGCCCGAGCACTGACCCCCGTACATATGGGCCGGTAGGGTTGGGGGCGGTCGTCCCCGAAGGCGGGGGACGACCGCATGCCGGGGTCCGGGTTTCGGGGGACGAGCGTCGGGGCAGCAGCCCGTGCTCCGCCGTTGATCTGACACCATTCCCCGGGGGCCCCGTTCGGCGGATGGACGGTGCTCGTTGGAGAAGCTGACCAGGGGACGGATGGGACCGCGCAGTGCGGGGCTACGAGAGCCAGGAGCGAGAGCCGGCGGCTGACGTCGACCACCTCTCTCGGTTCGAGGCCGAGATGAAGCGGCTGAGGACCGAGCGGGAAAAGGCGATCCAGCACGCCGAGGACCTCGGCTACCAGGTCGAGGTGCTGCGCGCCAAGCTGCACGAGGCGCGCCGCACTCTGATGACCCGGCCCGCCTACGACGGGGGTGACATCGGCTATCAGGCCGAGCAGTTGCTCCGTAATGCCCAGATGCAGGCCGATCAGCTGCGTCAGGACGCCGAGCGGGAGCTGAGCCAGGCCCGCGCGCAGACGCAGCGCATCCTGCAGGAGCACGCCGAGCAGGCCGCCCGCCTGCAGGCCGAGCTGCACCAGGAGGCGGTCACCCGCCGCCAGCAGCTCGACCAGGAGCTCGCCGAGCGGCGCCAGACCGTCGAGTCGCACGTCAACGAGAACGTGGCGTGGGCCGAGCAGCTGCGCGCCCGCACCGAGCAGCAGGCCCGCCGGCTGCTCGACGAGTCCCGCGCCGAGGCCGAGCAGGCCATGGCCACCGCCCGCGCCGAGGCCGAGCGGCTCACCCGGGAGGCCCGCGAGCGCCTGCAGGGCGACGCCGAGGCCGCCCGCGCCGAGGCCGAGCAGATCCTGCGCCGCGCCCGCACGGACGCCGAACGGCTGCTGAACGCCGCCTCCACGCAGGCCCAGGAGGCCACCGACCACGCCGAGCAGCTGCGCACCTCCACCGTCAGCGAGTCGGACGCCGCCCGCCGGCAGGCCGCCGAGCTGAGCCGGGCCGCCGAACAACGCATGGCCGAGGCCGAGGAGGCGCTGCGCAAGGCGCAGTCCGAGGCCGAGAAGCTGGTCACGGAGGCCGAGCAGGCCGCCTCGAAGAGGCTGTCCAGCGCCGAGGCCGCCAACGAGACCCGCACGCGTACGGCCAAGGAGCAGGTCGCCCGGCTGGTCGAGGAGGCCACCAAGGAGGCCGAGACCACCCGGTCCGAGGCCGAGCAGCTGGTCGCCGACGCACGGGCCGAGGCCGAGAAGATCGTCGCCGAGGCGGCCGAGAAGGCCCGCGCGATCACCGCCGAGGAGAGCGCGAGCCAGCTCTCCAAGGCGGCCAGGACCGCCGAGGACGTCCTCAACAAGGCGTCGGAGGACGCCAAGAAGACGACCAGGGCGGCGGCCGAGGAGGCCGAGCGGATCCGTACCGAGGCCGAGGCCGAGGCGGACCGGCTGCGCGCCGAGGCGCACGACATCGCCGAGGAGCTCAAGGGCGCGGCGAAGGACGACACCAAGGAGTACCGCGCCAAGACGGTCGAGCTGCAGGAGGAGGCCCGCCGACTGCGCGGCGAGGCCGAGCAGCTGCGCGCCGACGCGGTCGCCGAGGGCGAGTCGATCCGCGCCGAGGCCCGCCGCGAGGCCGTGGCGCAGATCGAGGAGGCGGCCAGGTCCGCCGAGGAACTGCTGGCCAAGGCCAAGGCGGACGCCGACGAGCTGCGGCAGAAGGCGACCGGGGACAGCGAGAAGGTCCGCACCGAGGCCATCGAGCGGGCCACCTCACTGCGCCGGCAAGCCGAGGAGACCCTGGAGCGCGCCCGCAAGGAGGCCGAGCGGCTGCGCGGAGAGGCCGCCGAAGAGGCCGAGACGGTCCGTGCCGACGCCGAGCAGGCCGCGCGCGAACTGCGCGAGGAGACCGAGCGGGCCGTCGAGGCCCGCCGTGACGAGGCCGCTGGGGAGCTGACCCGGCTCCAGACGGAGACCCAGGAGCGGCTGACGGCGGCCGAGGAGGCACTCGCCGAAGCCCGCGAGGATGCGGCCCGGATCCGCCGGGAGGCCGGCGAGGAGGCCGAGCGGCTGCGCTCGGAGTCCGCCGAGCGGATCCGCGCGCTCCGGCAGCAGGCCGAGGCCGAGGCCGAGCGGCTGCGCGACGAGGCCGCGGCCGACGCGTCAGCCTCGCGCGCCGAGGGCGAGTCCGTCGCCGTACGCCTGCGCTCGGAGGCGGCCGCCGAGGCGGAGCGGCTCAAGGTCGAGGCCCAGGACAGCGCCGACCGGATGCGCGCCGAGGCGCAGGCCGCCGCGGAGCGGCTGGGCACCGAGGCGTCCGAGACGCTCGCCGCCGCCCAGGAGGAGGCGGCCCGGCGCCGCCGCGAGGCCGAGGAACTGCTCGGTGCCGCGCGGTCCGAGGCCGACCAGGAGCGCGAGCGGGCCCGCGAGCAGAGCGAGGAGCTGCTGGCCTCGGCGCGCAGGCGCGTGGAGGACGCGCAGACCGAGGCGACCCGGCTGGTCGAGGAGGCCGACCGGCGCGCCACCGAGATGGTGTCCGCCGCCGAGCAGCACGCCCAGCAGGTACGGGACTCCGTCGCGGGGCTGCACGAGCAGGCGCAGGAGGAGATCGCCGGGCTGCGCTCGGCCGCCGAGCACGCGGCGGACCGTACCCGCCGGGAGGCCGAGGAGGAGGCGGACCGGGTCCGCACCGACGCCTACGCGGAGCGGGAGCGGGCCGGCGAGGACGCCACGCGGCTGCGGCGCGAGGCGAACGAGGAGGCGGAGGCCGCCAAGGCGCTCGCCGAGCGCACGGTCGCGGAGGCGATCGCGGAGTCCGAGCGGCTGCGCTCCGACGCCGGCGACTACGCCCAGCGGGTGCGCACGGAGGCGTCGGACAAGCTCGCCGAGGCCGACCAGGCCGCGTCCCGCACCCGGGCGGACGCCCGGGAGGACGCCAACCGCATGCGGTCGGACGCGGCCACCCAGGCCGACACCCTCATCACCGAGGCCGGCAACGAGGCGGAGCGGCTGCGCACCGAGACGGCCGCCGAGGCCGAGCGGGTGCGCGCCGAGGCCGTCGCGAACGCCGAGCGGCTCGTGGCGGACGCCACCGGCGACGCCGAGCGGCTGCGCGCCGACGCCGCCGAGAAGGTCGGCTCGGCCCAGCGGCACGCGGATCGGCTGCGTGCCGACGCCGAGCGGCTCGCGGCGGACGCGGAGGCGGCGGCCGAGCGGCTGGTCGGCTCCGCGCGCGAGGAGGCCGAGCGGACCCTGGACGAGGCCCGCCAGGAGGCCAACAAGCGGCGGTCGGAGGCGGCCGAGCAGGTCGACACGCTCATCACGGAGACCACGGCGGAGGCGGACAAGCTCCTCACCGAGGCCCAGCAGCAGGCGCTGCAGACCACAGCGGACGCCGAGTCGCAGGCCGACACGATGGTGGGCGCGGCCCGCAGCGAGGCCGACCGGATCGTCTCCGAGGCTACCGTCGAGGGCAACTCGCTGGTGGAGAAGGCCCGTACGGACGCCGACGAGCTGCTGATCGGCGCCCGCCGGGACGCGACCGCCATAAGGGAGCGGGCGGAGGAGCTGCGCGACCGGGTCACCACCGAGATCGAGGAGCTGCACGAGCGGGCCCGCCGCGAGGCGGCCGAGACGATGAAGTCCACCGGCGACCGGTGCGACGCGCTCATCAAGGCGGCCGAGGAGCAGCTGGCCAAGGCGCAGGCGAAGGCCAAGGAGATGGTGTCGGAGGCGAGTTCCGAGGCGGGCAAGGTCCGGATCGCCGCCGTCAAGAAGGCCGAGGGCCTGCTCAAGGAGGCCGAGCAGAAGAAGGCCACGCTGGTCAAGGAGGCCGAGGAGCTGAAGGCCGAGGCGATCCGCGAGGCCCGGCGCACGGTCGACGAGGGCAAGCGCGAGCTGGAGATCCTGGTGCGCCGGCGCGAGGACATCAACGCCGAGATCTCCCGGGTGCAGGACGTCCTGGAGGCGCTGGAGTCCTTCGAGGCCCCCTCGTCCGGCAAGGAGGGCGGGGTCAAGGCGGGTGCCACCGTCGGTCCCCCTCGATCGGGTGGCAAGTCGTCGGAGAGCTAGCGGTTGCGGCCGCTTCCAGATCTTCTGAGGGGCTTTGCCCCGCTCTTTGGCAAGCCGTCCCACGGTCAGCCACCCAAAAGAGGTGCCATTCTCCAGATCAAAACCGTATCCGCTCGATGACACACCGCTTCGGCCCCTAGGATTCCCCTTATCACCTCACCGGTCTCATTGACAGGAACCCCATGAGCGACACTTCCCCCTACGGCTTCGAGCTTGTGCGGCGTGGGTACGACCGCGCTCAGGTGGACGAACGTATCTCCAAGCTCGTCTCCGACCGTGACAGCGCTCTCGCCCGCATCACCGCTCTGGAGAAGCGCATCGAGGAGCTCCACCTCGAGACGCAGAACGCCCAGGCCCAGATCACCGACGCCGAGCCGTCGTACGCGGGTCTCGGCGCTCGGGTCGAGAAGATCCTGCGCCTCGCCGAGGAAGAGGCGAAGGATCTGCGTGAGGAGGCGCGGCGCGCGGCCGAGCAGCACCGCGAGCTGGCCGAGTCGGCCGCCCAGCAGGTCCGCAACGACGCCGAGTCCTTCGCGGCCGAGCGCAAGGCCAAGGCCGAGGACGAGGGCGTCCGGATCGTCGAGAAGGCCAAGAGCGACGCCTCCCAGCTGCGCTCCGACGCGCAGAAGGACGCGCAGTCCAAGCGCGAGGAGGCGGACGCCCTCTTCGAGGAGACCCGCGCCAAGGCCGCGCAGGCCGCCGCCGACTTCGAGACGAACCTCGCCAAGCGCCGGGAGCAGTCCGAGCGCGACCTGGCCTCGCGTCAGCAGAAGGCCGAGAAGCGTCTCGCCGAGATCGAGCACCGTGCCGAGCAGCTGCGCCTGGAGGCGGAGAAGCTGCGCACCGACGCCGAGCGCCGCGCCCGCCAGACGGTGGAGACGGCCCAGCGCCAGGCCGAGGACATCGTGGCCGACGCGAACGCCAAGGCCGACCGCATCCGGTCGGAATCCGAGCGCGAGCTGGCCGCCCTCACCAACCGCCGCGACTCGATCAACGCCCAGCTGACGAACGTCCGCGAGATGCTCGCCACGCTGACCGGCGCCGCGGTGGCCGCGGCCGGCTCCCCCGCCGAGGACGAGCCGATCTCCCGGGGCGTTCCGGCGCAGCAGTCCCGGTAGGTCCCGGCAGTCCGAGGACTCCGGAAGGGGCGGTGGGACCTGGTCCCGCCGCCCCTTACGCGTGCGCGCCGGCGCAGCCCTGGCAGGGGCGGGTCGTCGGTGCCGTCGCCGTTGACGACGAGCCGGGTGCCGCTCGCCCGCAGCGGCCGGCCGCCGGCGCTGTGGCGGCCGGTGCGCACCGGGACGCCGTCGTCCTCGCCGACGCGGGGGCCCGTCGCGCGTGGCGAGGGTCCACAGCCGGCCGTGGCCGAGCACGGCGACGCGGCCGGGTCCGGCCGGGGCGCGCGCGGCGACGTCCGCGAGGCCGGTGTGCCACAGCCGCCGGCCGTCGCGCAACGCCGTAGCCCGAGACCGCGTACCGGCCGCCGCAGGAATGGCCGGGCACGGACGTCCGGCCCAGCAGGTGGAACTCCACCGCGAGCCCGGCCGCCGCCCCCGCCGCCACGATCGCCGGTGCCGTCCGCACCGTGTTCCGCAGGAGCCCTCGGCCCCCGCGCCCGCCCGAGTGGCAGCCGCCCAACAGCGGTCATAGCGTGGCCGCATGATCGAGCTCGACGGGCTGACGAAGCGGTACGGCGAGAAGGTCGCGGTGGACCGTCTCACCTTCGCCGTGCGCCCGGGCATCGTGACGGGTTTCCTCGGGCCGAACGGCGCCGGGAAGTCCACGACCATGCGGATGATCCTCGGTCTGGACCGGCCCACCGCGGGCGACGTCCGGATCGACGGCCGGCACTACGCCGAGCTGACGGACCCGCTGACGTACATCGGGGCGCTGCTGGACGCCAAGGCCGTGCACGGCGGCCGGAGCGCCTACAACCACCTGCTCTGTCTCGCCCAGAGCAACGGCATCGCCCGGCGGCGGGTGGACGAGGTGCTCGACACGGTCGGGCTGACCGCGGTGGCGCGGAAGAAGGCCAAGGGGTTCTCGTACGGGATGGGGCAGCGGCTCGGGATCGCGGCCGCGCTGCTCGGGGACCCGCGCATCCTGATGTTCGACGAGCCGGTCAACGGGCTCGACCCGGAGGGCATCCACTGGATCCGGAACCTGATGAAGTCGCTGGCCGCGCAGGGACGGACGGTGTTCGTGTCGAGCCATCTGATGAGCGAGATGGCGCTGACCGCCGATCATCTGGTGGTCATCGGACAGGGGCGGCTGCTGGCCGACACCTCCATGGCCGACTTCATCCGGCAGAACTCGCGCAGTTATGTCCGGATCCGGTCCCCGCAGCGGGAACGGCTCCTCGATGTGCTCCGGGAGGACGGCATCACCGTGGTGGAGGCGGGCGGTGGCACGCTGGAGGTGGAGGGCGGCAAGGCGGAGCGGATCGGGGAGTTGGCCGCGCGGTCCGGGATCGTGCTGCACGAACTGAGCCCGCGGCAGGCGTCGCTGGAGGAGGCGTTCATGCGGCTGACGGCGGAGTCGGTCGAGTACCACGCGCACGCCGGGCCCGCCGCGGCCCCGCGCGACTGGGACGCCGGCGGGAAGGGGGCCTGACCCATGGCGGCCGTGCAGGTCATCCGGTCCGAGTGGACCAAGATCCGGTCGGTCGCGTCCACGGTGTGGACGCTGTCGCTGGCCGTGGTGGTCACCCTCGCGCTCGGGATGCTCATCTCCGCGCTGTCGAGGAGCCAGTTCGACAACATGCCCGTGACGGACCGGCTCTCCTTCGACCCCACGGTCGTCAGCTTCGCCGGCATGACCCTCGGCCAGCTCGCCATGATCGTGTTCGGGGTGCTGGTCGTGTCCAACGAGTACAGCACCGGCATGATCCGCGTCTCCCTGGCCGCGGTACCCCGGCGCGGCACCTTCCTGTTCAGCAAGATCACCGTGGCCACCGCGCTCGCCCTGCTCGTCGGCATGGTCACCAGCNCGGTACCCCGGCGCGGCACCTTCCTGTTCAGCAAGATCACCGTGGCCACCGCGCTCGCCCTGCTCGTCGGCATGGTCACCAGCTTCGCCGCCTTCTTCCTCGGGCAGGCCATGCTCGGCCCCCTGGGCACCCGGATCGGCGACCCGGGCGTGCTGCGCGCGGTCGTCGGGGGCGGCCTCTACATGACCCTGATCGCGATGTTCTCCATGGGCGTGGCCGTGATGCTGCGCTCGCCGATGCTCTCGCTGGGCATCCTGATGCCGTTCTTCTTCCTCATCTCCACCATCCTCGGCAACGTGAGCGCCACGAGGAAGGTCGGCCGGTTCCTGCCCGACCAGGCCGGCAGCCGGATCATGCGGGTGGTCCCCCGGATCGGCGACGACACCCCCTACGGGCCCTGGGGCGGGCTCGGGATCATGGTGCTGTGGGTGGTCGCGTCCCTCGTGGGCGGCTACCTCCTGCTCAGGCACCGGGACGCGCAGTGAGCGTCGGCGGGCCGTACGGGCACGACCTGGCTTTACCCGCTCTTGAGCGGAACCGTCAGCGCCCGGATATCCTCCTAACCCTTACGGGGGCGTGTGCCCCGCTGTCCTGAACCTTTTGATGGGTGCGGAGCATGATCGAGGCTGTAGGCCTGACGAAGCGCTACGGCGACAAGACCGCCGTGTACAACCTTTCCTTCCAGGTGCGGCCGGGGGCAGTGACCGGCTTCCTCGGGCCGAACGGGTCGGGCAAGTCGACGACCATGCGGATGATCCTGGGGCTGGACAACCCGACGTCCGGCTCGGTGACCATCGGCGGCTACCCCTACCGCAAGCTGCCCAACGCCCCCCGCCAGGTCGGCGCGCTGCTGGACGCCAAGGCGGTGCACGGCGGCCGCTCCGCGCGCAACCACCTGCTCAGCCTCGCCCAGCTCTCCGGCATCCCGGCCCGCCGGGTGGACGAGGTGCTCGGGGTGGTCGGCCTCCAGGAGGTGGCGAGGAAGCGCTCCAAGGGCTTCTCGCTCGGCATGGGCCAGCGCCTCGGCATCGCGGCCGCCCTGCTCGGCGACCCCCAGGTGCTGCTCTTCGACGAGCCGGTCAACGGCCTCGACCCCGAGGGCATCCTGTGGGTGCGCAACCTGATGAAGGCGCTGGCGGCGGAGGGCCGCACGGTCTTCGTCTCCTCGCACCTGATGAGCGAGATGGCGCTGACCGCCGACCACCTCATCGTGATCGGGCGCGGACAGCTCCTCGCCGACATGAGCGTCAAGGACTTCATCTCCGCCAACTCGGCGGACTTCGCGCGGGTCCGCACCCCCGAGAGCGAGCCCCAGCTGCGCGAGAAGCTGTCCTCCGCGCTCACCGAGGCGGGCGGCCACGTCCTGCCCGAGCAGGACGGAGCGCTGCGGGTGACCGGCCTGCCGCTCCCCCGCATCAGCGACCTCGCGTTCGAGGCGGGCGTCCGGCTGTGGGAACTGTCGCCGCACCAGGCCTCGCTGGAGGAGGCGTACATGCGGATGACGCAGGGCGCCGTCGACTACCGCTCGACCATCGACCAGAAGGCGGGCCTCCAGCAGCCGCTGCCGCCGGGCGCCCAGCCGCCCATGCCGGTCCCCGGCCAGGGCCAGCCGGGCTGGTACGCCCCGCCGCCGCCCCAGCAGGGCGGGCAGCCGTTCGCGATGCCGACGCCTGCCTCGGGGCCGTACGGCGGCGCTCCGGCGCCCGGGTACGGCGCTCCGGGCGCCGGCGCCCCCAATCCGTACGCCGCGCCGGGCACCCCGGCCC
>NZ_JAJSZC010000082.1:0-31013 GCF_036815105.1 Streptomyces sp. IBSBF 3136 | reverse complement strand
GTCCTGGTGGGGGTGGGGGACGGCGACTGGGTCTGGGTCGGGCGGCCGCTGGGCTCAGGGGTGGCACCGCCGTCCGCGGAGCACTGCGTGCCGTCGATACGACAGCCCGTCGGGTCGCCGGTGCCGCTGACCACGAAGCCGACGGTGACCGACTTGCCCGGTGCGAGGCCGTCGGTGTCCCACTTCGCGGACTTCACGGTGACGTGCTGACCGCTGACGGCCGAGTCCCCGTTCCACAGCGAGCTGAGCTTGGCACCGGCCGGGAGGTCGAACTCCAGCGTCCAGGACTTCTCCGCCTGACCGCTGTTGTTGGTCACGACGTACTGCGCGGTGTAGCCGGTCGACCAGTCGCTGGTCTTGGTGTAGGCCGCGTTCACACCGGCCGCGTTCGCGGTACCGGTCAGCAGGAGCGCGCCGCCACCGACCACGGCCGCGGCCACCAGGCCGCCGATCGCCTTGTTCCTGCCACTGATCCTGCGTCGGTGGGTGCTCATGCGCGTGCCTGCTTTCGCCGTTCACGGGGGGTGGGGTGCGGGAGCACGCTAGCGAGCGGGAATGCGACAAACGGCTTGATCGGGACAGTGGGCGAGGATCTTAGGGTGCGCTTAAGGAAGGGATCGGGGACGGTTAAAGGTCGAGACCACTGGGCGGGGGCCCGGCCGCGTCCGGAGGGTCAGCGGACCGCCGCCGGGCGCCTGCGCCGGCGCACGCTCCCCCGGTGTCCCCGGCCGGTCGGCTTCCCACCGTCCAGCTGGAACCAGATCCGCACTTCGGTGCCGCCCAGCACCGAGGAGCCGAGGCGGACGTCACCGCCGGTGGACTCGGCGAGCCGGCGCACGATGTCGAGGCCGAGTCCGGTCGAGCCGGCGCTGCCCGAGCCGCGGCCGCGGGCCATCGCCGCCTCGGGGTCTGCTATGCCGGTGCCCGCGTCGGAGACCAGCACGATCACCGCGTCCTCGGCGTTGTGCACGTCGACGGCGAAGGCGGTGCCCTCGGCGGTGTGCCGGAAGACGTTGCCGAGCAGCGCGTCGAGGGCGGCGGCCAGGTCGGCGCGGGCCACGGGTATGCGCACCGGCCGCTCCACGCCGGCCACCCGCCATCTGCGGCCCTCGTCCTCGGCGAGCGCGGACCAGAACTCCATGCGTTCGCGCACCACCGCGGCCGCGTCGCACCCGGCGCCGGGTCCGGCCGCCACGGTCTGCGGCTTGGCCTCCCGGGCCGTGCGGATGATGGTGTCGACCTCCCGCTCCAGCTGGGCGACGGCGGTCCGGGTCTGCTCGGCCGCGGGCCCGGCGCCCAGGGAGGCCGCGTTCAGCCGCAGCACGGTCAGCGGGGTGCGCAGCCGGTGCGACAGGTCGGCCGCCAGTTCCCGCTCGTTGGCGAGCAGTTGCACGACCTGGTCGGCCATGGAGTTGAACGCGACCGCCGCGAGCCGCAGTTCGGGCGGCCCGTCCTCCGGCACCCGGGCGCCCAGCCGGCCCTCGCCCAGTTCGTGGGCGCCCTCGGCCAGCCGCTGCGCGGGCCGCACCATGCGCACCCCGAGCCGGTCGGCGACCGCGACCGAGCCGACGATCAGGGCGAGTCCGACGGCGGCCAGCACCGCCCAGGCCGTGCCGACGCCGTTGCTCACCTCGGACTCGGGGACGTACACCTCGACGACCGCGATCGCGCCGGAGCCGAGCGCGACCGGCTGCAGCAGCGCGGAGCCGCCGGTGACCGAGCTGGTGGAGGCGCGGCCGAGCTTGCGCACGGCCTCGATGTCCCGCTCGGCGGCGCGCCGCCGGCCGAGGTCGAGCGCGGCCCGGCCGTCGGCGGCGGGCAGGTGCACGGCCATGCCGGAGTCCGCACCGGCGGAGGCCACCACCCGCTCCAGCTCGTCCCGTTCGGTGGTGATGGAGAGCGCGGGCGCGACCGCGGCCGCCTCCCGCTCGGCGTTGGAGAAGGCACGGTCGCGGGCCATCTCCTTGACGACGAGGCCGAGCGGCACGGCGAAGGCGACCACGACCATCGTGGTGACCGCCAGGCACACCTTGACCAGGGCCCATCTCATCGCGGTGGCTCCCCTCCCCCGTCGGCGGGCACGGGCGGTTCGAGCTTCACGCCGACCCCCCGGAGCGTGTGCAGATAGCGCGGCCGGGCGGCCGTCTCGCCCAGTTTCCGGCGCAGCCAGGACAGATGGACGTCGATGGTCTGGTCGTCGCCGTAGGACTGCTGCCAGACCTCGGCGAGCAGTTCCCTGCGCGGTACGACGACACCGGGACGGCCGGCGAGGAAGGCGAGCAGGTCGAACTCGCGACGCGTCAGGTCGAGCCGGACGCCGTCCAGTTCGGCCTGCCGGCGCAGCGGGTCCACGGTCAGCCCGCCGACGCGGATGACCGGCGACGGCGGGGCCTCGCCACCGGCCGAGCGGGCCCGGCGCAGCACGGCCGCGATCCGCGCCGAGAGGTGCTCGACGGAGAACGGCTTGGTCAGGTAGTCGTCCGCCCCGGCGTTGAGCAGCCGGACGATCTCCGTCTCGTCGTCCCGCGCGGTGGCGATGATCACCGGCACGTCCGTGATGCCGCGGAGCATCTTCAACGCCTCGGAGCCGTCCAGATCGGGCAGTCCGAGGTCCAGGATGACCACGTCGAACCGGAGGTGGGCGACCTCGCGCAGCGCCTCAAGGGCGGTACCGACGCTGCGCACGGTGTGCGAGGCGTCGGTCAGATGCCGGATGAGCGCCGAGCGTACGAACTGGTCGTCCTCGACCACGAGCACACTTGCCATGCGCCGCACCGTACGCCATGCGGCCGAGGTCGGTCCGGCGCCTGTGGACAACTCGGGGCGCGTGCGAACGGCGGTCCCCCTGAGGCAGTATGGCCCGCGATGCGCAGAGGACTCGTACACGTACTGGCTTGGCTGCTCGCGACGGGCGCGGCGGTCACGCTGTCGTGGTGGGGCGTGCACACGGTGATGGCCGGGACGGCGTACGACCCGCCGCGCGCCCTGCCGATCACGGCGGCCGGGGCGACCACGCAGCGCTCCGGGCCGCTGCGGTCGCCGTCGGCCCGGCCGACGCCGTCGAGGAGCCCGTCGAGCAGGCCGCCCGCGCCCGCGCCCTCGCGGACCCCGGTCCGTTCCGCCGGCCCGTCCCCGAGCGCCGGCGCCACCGCCTCGGGCCGGATCAAGCCCTACGACACCGCCGGCGGCCGGGCCGTCTTCGACCTGGGCCCGGTGAGCGCCACGCTCGTCTCCGCCACCCCGGGGACCGGCTGGTCGATGCAGGTGTGGAAGACGGAGACGTGGATCCGGGTGGAGTTCAGCCGGGGCGCGGACCGGGTGTCGGTGTTCTGCACCTGGCACGACGGGCCGCCGCACGTGGACGTCGGGACGTACTGACCGGTCCCCGGGGGCGGGATCAGCGGAAGACCGAGGGCGGCGGGGCCGGCGAGGCCACCGCCGCCGCGTCCGTCACGGGCGCGGCGCCGCCGGTGAAGTCGGTGAGCCGCCTGCCGTGTTCGACCCGGGCCGGGTGCGGGTCGGAGGCGGCGCGGCGGGTGAGCTCGGCCAGCGGGAGCGGCAGGCCGGCGGCGGCGAGCACGGCGTTGCCGAAGCGCTTGCCGCGCAGCACGGCCGGGTCGGCGATCAGGGCCAGTTCCGGGAAGCGGGCGGCGGCGGTGGCGATCTGGCCGCGCAGATGGGCGAGCGGCGGGCCGTCGGCGACGTTGGCCGCGTAGACGCCGGAGGGTTTCAGGGCCCGGCGGACCTCGTCGAGGAACTCGGTGGAGGTGAGGTGGGCGGGGGTCCGGGCGCCGCTGAAGACGTCGGCTATGACCAGGTCGGCCCAGCCGTCCGGCACCTTGGCCAGTCCTTCGCGGGCGTCGGCCGACCGCACCCGTATCCGCGCGTTCGGGTCGAGCGGCAGTGCGCGCCGCACCAGTTGGACGAGGGCGGCGTCCCGCTCGACGACCTGCTGGGTGGAGCGGGACCGGGTGGCGGCGACGTACCGGGCGAGGGTGAGGGCGCCGCCGCCGAGGTGCACGGCGTGCACCGGCTTGCCGGGCGGGGCGGCGAGGTCGATGACGTGACCGAGGCGGCGCTGGTACTCGAAGGACAGGTGTCCCGGGTCGTCGAGGTCGACGTGCGACTGGGGCGCCCCGTCGATCAGCAGCGTCCAGGCTCGGGGGCGGTCCGGGTCGGGCAGCAGTTGCGCGAGCCCGCCGTCGACCGGTTCCACCACGGCCTCGACGGCGGCCGACCCGCGCTTGGTGTTCCTGGACCTGCCCATCCGTCCATTTTCGCAGCCGGTCCGGGCGGGCGCGTCACCGGCAGTTGTCGGCCGCCTCGATCAGCCGGGCCGCCTCCCCGAGGGCCCGGCGCAGCACCACCGGGTCGGTCGCGAGGTCGGCCTCGCCGGGCGGCAGCAGCCAGTCCGTCGAGTCCTCCGCCGGCGCCTCCAGGTGCAGCCGCAGCCCGCGCCCGTTCGTCTCGGTGCAGGTGCTGCCCGGCACGTCCCAGCAGGCGGCGGTGCCGGCCGGCACCACGAAGCCGAGGGTGCCGCACCCGCCGTCGAGCAGGACGGGCCCGACCGTCTCCCCCGCCCCGCGGCGCAGGATGTCGACGGCCTCCAGGCCCTGGCGGGCCGGCACCGTCACGAGGTCGCACGCCTCGTCGCGGGCCGTCGGCGACGGCACCGTACCCGGCGTCTCCGTAGTACGGGGATCGTTGCTCTGGCTGGTCTCCATGCCGGCCTCCACCACGCCTGTTGCAGTCCACGCGGTTAAACGTGTGAGCCCGTCAACGGCTACGGCGCAAGTGCGCCGCAAAGGATGGCAGTTCATGGCAGATCGTGGATGAGATATCCGGTTTGTAGCCAAACACTGCGTGGCGGGTCCGACACAGCCGGTACGTTCTTGCTCGCCGGAACCAGGGTGTCACAGGACAACTCAGCCCGAATCCACCCCGGATCCGGCATGGTTCGACGGTTCGCACGAGAGGACCGGCCATGGCGTCGTCAACCGAGACCTCGTCACAGCCCGAACGGCCGTCCCGGCCGAACCTCGCCTTCCGGCAGCTGCGCGGCCGGCGCTCACCGGCCGAGTTCGCCGCGCTGGTGCGGCGGGCCGCGCGGGAGATCGGCGAGCGGGTGAGCTGTGACGCACGCTACGTCGGCAGGGTCGAGGCGGGTGAGATCCGTTGCCCGAACTACGCGTACGAACGGGTGTTCCTGCACATGTTCCCCGGCCGCACGCTCACCGACCTCGGCTTCGCGCCGCGCTCGGCCGTCCGCGGACGCGCGGCGCGCACGGCCGCGGACTTGCCCGGGGCGTTCGGCGCCGCTGAGACGCGGGGGGCGCACGAGCCGTATGACACACAGGATTACCGGCACGACCCGCACGACACGCAGGACCCGTACGACACGCACGACCCTTGCGCACCGTACGGACCGTACGAGAACGACCCCCTGAACCACGAGGAGAGCGACGTGCTGCGTCGCGCATTCATGACCGGCGGAGGCACCACGGTGGCCGCCGCCACGCTGAGCCCGCTGGGGCTCGCCACCGCCGCCGGCGCGGCGGTCCGGCCGGCCCGCCGCGCCGGGAGTTCCGAGGCGACCGCCCTGGAGGAGGCCGTCCGCCGCATCCGGCTGCTCGACGACCGGCACGGCGCGGACGGCCTCTACCGGCGCGCGGCGGCCCCGCTGCGCGCCGCCTACGCGCTGCTGGACGCCGGCGCGACCCGGCTGACGACCGCCGACCGGCTCCACTCGGGCGCCGGTGAACTGGCCATCTCGGTGGGCTGGCTGGCCCATGACTCCGGCCGCTTCGACGACGCCCGCTCGCACTACGCGGAGGCCCTCGCGACCGCCCGTATGACCGGCGACCCGGGACTGGAGGCCCACGCCTTCTGCAACACCGCGTTCCTGGCCCGGGACACCGGCCGCCCCCGCGAGGCGGTACGCGCGGCGCAGGCCGCCCAGCGTGTCGGCCGACCGCTGGGCTCCGCCCGCCTGATGTCCCTGCTCGCGCTGCGCGAGGCCGGCGGCTGGGCGGGGCTGGCCGACCGCGCGGGCTGCGAACAGGCCCTGGCCCGGGCCCAGGCCCTCTTCGAGCGGGGCCACTCGGACGCCGACCCCGAGTGGATGAGCTTCTACGGAGAGGCCGAGCTGGAGGGTCTGGAGGCGCAGTGCTGGTCGACCCTGGGCGACTGGCGGCGCGCGTCCCGGCACGCCCGTCGCGCGGCCGAGCTGCAGGACCCCCACTTCACCCGCAACATCGCCCTCTACACCGCCGAACTCGCCGACGACCTGGCCCGTGAGGGCCGCCCCGACGAGGCGGCGCAGGCGGCGCTGCGCGTGCTCGGCCTGCTGGACCAGGTGCAGTCCTCCCGGATCCAGACAATGCTGGCCGGCACCGCACGGGTGCTGCTGCCGCACCGGCGGGCCTCGGGGGTGTCGGAGTTCCTCGACCGGCACGCCTCCCTGCCGAGAACCGGGCGGGCGTAGCGGACCGGGGCGCGGGCGGCCGCGCGCGGCGGCCCGTCAGGCCGCCAGGTGCCCCGAGTCGTTCCAGCTCTCGATCGCCGGCTCCCCGTAGGCCCAGCCGAGCACGGACAGCGAGGTCGGGTTCAGCCGGATACGGGCCGCGAAGTCCAGCGGCAGCCCGAGCCACCGCGCGCCTATGGACCGCAGGATGTGTCCGTGGGCGAAGACCAGCACGTCACGGTCGGCCGAGCGGGCCCACGCCACGACCTCGTCCGCGCGCGCGGTGACGTCGGCCAGGCTCTCGCCGCCGGGGACGCCGTCCCGCCAGATCAGCCAGCCCGGCCGCACCGCCTGTATCTCGGCCGGTGTCATGCCCTCGTAGGAGCCGTAGTCCCACTCCATGAGCGTGTCCCAGGTCGTGGCGCGCTCACCGAACCCGGCCAGTTCGCACGTCTCACGCGCGCGGACCAGCGGACTGGTACGCACCTCGGTACCGGGCAGCCCCTCGAACGGCGCCCGGTGCAGCCGTTCGCCGAGCAGCTTCGCCCCGCGCCGGCCCTCCTCCAGGAGCGGTACGTCGGTCCTGCCGGTGTGCTTGCCGGACAGCGACCAATCCGTCTGTCCGTGCCGGGCCAGCAGGATGCGCGGTGCCATGGGAGACCTTTCCGGAGCGGGACGCCGAGCGGCGCCGGGGAACGAGAGGCGGGATACCTCCATCATCGCTCACCCCGGGCACGGGCAACCCGCCGGGCGGTGTCCGCGTCTTTGAGGGCTGAAGCGGCCGCACGGCCGGGTTGTGGACACCGTAAGGTGGCACGGTCGCCCGCCGGGTGCGGCACAGCAGAAGGGGGAGGGCGATCGGATGGCGCAGACCGAGACACCGGGCACCGAGGTGGCCCCGCGGACCCGGCTGCGCTGGTGGACCGAGCTGCCCCTGATCCTGCTCGTCTACGGCTGCTACTCGGCCGGCCGTCTCCTCGCCCGCGGCGACGTCTCCTCCGCCGTCGACCACGGCCTGGCGATCCTGCGGTTCGAGCAGGCCCTGCACCTCAACGCCGAACACCCGCTCAACCGGCTGTTCACGCGCGAGCCGTGGCTCGGCATACCGGCCGACTTCTGGTACGCCTCGCTGCACTACGTGGTCACGCCCGCCGTCCTGGTCTGGCTGTTCCGGGCCCGGGCCGAGCACTACCGGGCGGCCCGCACCTGGCTGATGACGTCCACGTTCTTCGGCCTGATCGGCTTCACCCTGCTGCCCACCTGCCCGCCGCGGCTGCTCTCCGCCGGCCACGGCTTCGTGGACACGATGGCCCACTACAGCTCGTACGGCTGGTGGGGCGGCGAGGCCAGCGCGCCGCGCGGCATGGGGGGCATGACCAACCAGTACGCGGCGATGCCGAGCCTGCACGTCGGCTGGGCGCTGTGGTGCGGGATCATGCTGTGGCGCTTCGGCGGCACGCGCCTGACGAAGGTGTGCGCCGTGGCCTACCCGCTGCTGACCGCCCTGGTGGTCATGGGCACCGCCAACCACTACTTCCTGGACGCGGTGGCGGGGGTGGCCGTGATGGGCGTGGGCCTGCTGCTCGCGCCGCACGTGATGCGCGGGGCGGACGTGCTCCGGGCCCGTCCGGGCACCGCCGCCGCACCGGCCCCGGCGGACGCGGGTTCCCCGATTGTCAGTCACGGATGCCAGACTTCCGCGGGTGAGCGAATTCCACGGCAGCGCGAGTCGCAGCTCTCATCCGCGGCCGAACCGGACGCCGTCGCCCGAGACGCGGGGGACGGGACTCCGGCACCGGCTCGCTGAGCTGCGCGGTCCCGACGTACCGGCCAAGGCCCTGGACGCGCGCGCCCTCGCGGCGCTCGCCGCCAACCCCGGGTGCCGCAGGCGGGCGATCCTGGACGGCGCCGGGGTGGACAAGGCGGCACTGGCGAGCGCGCTGGGCGCGCCATCGGGCTTCGGGCAGTCGCAGTTCGCCCTGACCCGGGGCAACGCGTTCGAGGCGAAGGTCAAGGCCGACGGCGGCGCCGAGCTGCTGCGGCTGGTGCACTCCCGCCTCGACCCGGGTGCCGAGCCGCCCGCGGGAGCCGCGGTCCCCGACCTGTCCGCGCCCGGCCCCGAGGGCCGCACGGCCCGGACGGCGCTGGCGCTGCGCGAGGCCGTGCGGGCGGGCGGCTGGACGCTGCTCGACCACCCGATGCTGGCGTTGGACGTGGCGGGTTCGCTCGCGTTCCTGGAGCCGGACGCGGTGGTGGTGCACCCGGACGGCGGCTGGACGGTCGTGGAGATCAAGTCCTTCCCGATGCTCGACGGTTCCGCCGACCCGGCGAAGGTGGGCGCGGCCGCCCGGCAGGCGGCGGTGTACGTGCTCGCCCTCGAGGAGGTCGCGGCCCGTCTCGACCCCGCGCCCGCGGTGCGCCACCGGGTGCTGCTGGTGTGCCCGAAGGACTTCTCCAACCTGCCCACCGCCTCCGCCGTCGACGTGCGCAAGCAGCGCGCGGTCACCGCCCGCCAGCTGGCCCGGCTCACCCGCGTCGAGGAGATCGCAGCGGCCCTGCCCGAGGGCACCTGCTTCGCGCCGGACCGGCCCGCCGAGGAGCTGACGGCGGCGGTCGAGGCGGTCCCGGCGTCATACGCGCCCGACTGCCTGGCCGCCTGCGAACTGGCCTTCCACTGCCGGGAGCGCTCCCGGCAGGCCGGCGCGGTGACCCCGCTCGGCCGTCCGCTCCGGGCCGAACTGGGCGGTCTGGCCACGGTCGAGGACGTCCTCGCCGCGGCCCGCGGCGAAAGCGGCGACCCTGACGACCCGGCGGTGGCGGCCCTGCGCCGGGCGGCCGCCCTGCGCGCGCAGGCCCTGCACACCCGGGAGGTGGCTCCTTGTCCCTGATCGCCACCCTCGCCCGGCTCGAGGCCGTCAGCACCGGCCGGGCCCAGCCCGCCGCGACCGTCCGCCACCGGCACCTGTCGGGCAGCCCCCTGGTGTTCGTGCCGCTCACCACCGCCGGTGAGGCCGGCGCCCCGCTCGGCGCGCTGGTCGGCACCGACCGGGACGCGCCGCGGCTGCTGGTCGTGCCGCAGCCCCGCGACCGCGACCTGCGCTTCGCGTTCCTCGCCGAACTGGCCGACGTGGTGCTGCCGTACATCGACTCCTACGCGCGGGACGTCGAGGCGGCCGAGCGCACCGAGACCGACCCGGAGACCGGCAAGCGCGTCAAGGTCGAGGTCGAACTGTGCGCGGACGCGCCCCAGCTGATCGTGCCGAGCCGCGCGGGCCTGGACTTCGTGCGGCTGCTCGGCCGCTCCATGCGCTTTCGCCGGACGGCCGAGCAGGACCCGGAGGCGCCGCACCCGGCGCCTCCCCATGTGCCGCTGCTCGGCCGCTGGCTGACGCACTACGGCGAGCGGGCCCGGGTGCCGGGCTCCTCCCTGCTGGTGTCCCTCACCGACCTGCTGTCCCGGCACTGGGCGACCGGCCAGTCCGGTCTTGAGGACCAGCACCTGGGGGCGCTGCTCGCCTGGATCGACGCTCCGCCGGTGACGGTCGTCCCCGGGCAGCGGGACGCGGGCGGCGCCGGGCGGGGCACCGGGGCCGAGGCGGCCCGCCGGGCCGAGCTCGCGCGGGACGCCGAGGGCCAGCTGCTGTGCCCGCCGGCCGGACCGGCCACCGACCCGGCGTTCGACAACAAGCTCCTGGCCCCGGCCATCGAGCGCTACGACCGTGCCCGCACCGCGCTGGCCTCGGCCGAGGACGCCCTGGCGGCGGACGACCGGCTGGCCGCGCTCACCGACGCCGAGCAGCGGATCCGCGACCTCGTCGCGAGCCGGACGCGGCCCACCTGGGACGCGGTGTGGCGGGGCCTGGACCTGCTGCGGACCCTGCCGGAGGGCGGGCACGTCGAGGAGCGCTGGACGCGGGACCGCTGGTCGTTCACCGGCCATCGCGACCGGGTGCTGGCCGGTGAGCCCCCGCAGCCGCGCCGCGACGACGCGGTGACGGCGGCGAACAAGCTGGCCACGCGCGAGCGCGAGCAGGCCCGCCTCGAGGCGCAGGAGGCGCTGGACGACCCGCTTGTGATGGCGGAGCGGCGGCTGGCCGGCGAGGCGTTCGCGGGCGAGGTCATCGACGTCGTGATGGCGTACAGCGAGGGGAAGCGGCCCAGCCCGCGCCCGCTGGTGACGGTCCGCACGGACGACCGGCCGCATCTGGCGGAGCGCGCGAAGGTGTACCGCTCGCTGGGCGGCAGGCCCCAGGCGGCGGAGTTCGCCGGTCACGCGGGCGCCCCCGAGGACGGCCTGCTGGTGCTGCGGATCGTGGACAAGATGGGCCGGGGCAAGGAGCCCGAGGCCGGCTCGGTGCCGGAGAAGGGCGACGCGGTCTGCTTCACCCTCTTCGAGCACGAGCAGCGCGGCGGTGCGAAGCTCCCCGATCCGGAGGAGACGCCGTGGACGCACGGCGGCCCGCCGGGCGAGGCGGTGCTGGAGGCACCCGACGCGGTGACCGGGGAGGACGTCCTGTGACGACCGTCGGATTCGACCCCTCGACCGCGGCGGCACGCGCCACGGACGCGATCCTGCACGACACCCTGCACGGCACCGAGCGGGGTGTGGTCGTGGACTCCCCGCCCGGGGCCGGCAAGTCCACGCTGGTGGTCCGCGCGGCGCTGGAGCTGGCCGGGGCCGGCCGGCCGCTGATGGTGGTGGCGCAGACCAACGCCCAGGTCGACGACCTGGTGCTGCGGCTCGCCGAGAAGGCGCCCGACCTGCCCGTCGGCCGGCTGCACAGCAGCGACGCCGACGCGTACGACAAGGCGCTGGACGAGCGGCCCGGCGTGCGTACGTCGGCGAAGGCGGCCGATCTGGCGGGCCTGCCGGTGGTCGTGTCCACCGCGGCGAAGTGGGCGCACGTCAAGGTGGACGAGCCGTGGCGGCACGCGATCGTCGACGAGGCGTACCAGATGCGCTCGGACTCGCTGCTGGCCGTCGCCGGCCTGTTCGAGCGGGCGCTGTTCGTGGGGGACCCCGGTCAGCTCGACCCGTTCGCGATCGTGGGCGGCGAGCAGTGGGCGGGCCTGTCGTACGACCCCTCGGCCTCCGCCGTCACCACGCTGCTGGCCCACAACCCCCAGCTCCCGCAGCACCGGCTGCCGGTCTCCTGGCGGTTGCCCGCCTCCGCGGCCCCGCTGGTCTCGGACGCCTTCTACCCGTACACCCCGTTCCGCAGCGGCACCGGTCACGGCGACCGCCGGCTGGCCTTCGCCGTCCCCTCCGACGGTTCGGGTCCCGACCGGGTGATCGACGAGGCGGCGGAGTCCGGGTGGGGCCTGCTGGAGCTGCCCGCCCGGCACACCCCGCGCACGGACCCGGAGGCGGTGCGGGCGGTGGCGGCGGTGGTGCGCCGGCTGCTGGACCGGGGAGGCGCGGCGGTGTCCGAGCGCTCGCCGGACCCCTCCCCGCTCACGGCCGACCGCGTCGCGGTGGGCATGGCCCACCGCGACCAGGCGGCGGCGGTCCGGGCGGCCCTGGCCGACCTGGGCGTGTCCGGGGTGACGGTCGACACCGCCAATCGCCTCCAGGGCCGGGAGTACGACGTCACGGTGGTCCTGCACCCGCTGTCCGGCCGCCCCGACGCCACCGCCTTCCACCTGGAGACCGGCCGGCTGTGCGTCCTGGCCTCGCGCCACCGGCACGCCTGCGTCGTGGTCTGCCGCGCGGGGGTGGGCGACCTGCTGGACGACTACCCGTCGACGGAACCGGTCCAGCTCGGCACGCTGGTGAAGTTCCCCGACGGTTGGGAGGCCAACCACGCGGTGCTGGCGCATCTGGCGGAGCACCGGGTCGGCTGGCGGCCCTGACGTCCCCTTGCGCCCGCGCGAGACAATGGACGGTGGCCGCCGGAAGGCGGCGCCCACGGAACCGTACGAGGAGGAGATGAAGACATGGCGGAGCCCACGCCGCGTCGGCACGAACCGCGGCGACGCCCCGCGCCCCTGCTCTTCGAGCCGGCAGAGGCGGCCGGCGACGCGGAGCACTTCTTCGACCTGGAGTCCATCGACGACCCGCGGGCGCTGCTGACCCGGGCCACGGAGCTGACCCAGGCGTTCCGCGCGGCGGCCGACCGGGCGGTGGAGTTCCAGGCCATCGCCGCGGCCCAGCTCGCCGACCCGCGCCGGTTCGACCGGCTGACCGCGGCGGACATCGCCGAGCGGGCGGAGTGGACCGAGGACTACGCGAAGAAGATGGTGGAGTTCGGCCGGGATCTGATGCGGGGGGTCGACACGGAGGGCCGGACGCCCGTCGATCCGGTCTGACCCGCCTGGCATATGCCAGGCGGGCAAGATACTCCTCCCTTCTCCCTCCTGTCCCGAATTTCCGCAACACAGGAGAACCGACCGCTCACTGCCGGTAGATGTAGTCGGCATGAGCAGCACTCCGCACGTCACCCGCGCCACCTCCGAAGGGGCCGCCTGGCTCGCCTCGGCAGGAACGCATCCGCGAAGCACGCTCGCCCTGTGGCGGGAGCGTCCGGACGCCCCGCTGGTCCTGCCCTGCGGCACCGCCTTCGACGTGATCAGCGCCCCGGCGGTCTTCGGGCGCCGCATGCTGGACCGGCTGTGGGACGACGGTCCCGGCTCGGGCCCGGTCGCGGTCTTCCGGGGCCGCACGCTCCTGTTCGCCGCCCCGGGCACGGCCCAGCGACTGCCGTCGCTGATGGCCTGGGAGGAGTGGGGGTCCCAGCGGGCGGACGCGGTGCCCGCCCTGCTCTGCCACGGCACGGGGGACGCGGTGACCGTCCCGCCGCTGGCCGGCGGCGACTCCCCCGCCACCGGCGGCTGCCGCTGGCTGGTCGCCCCGGACACCCGTCACCCCTGGCTGCCCGGGCCCGAGGTCGTGCTGTGGGCGGCCGTGCGGGCGGCCCGCGCCGCCGTGCGGATTTCGATTTTTCCTCCCGCCGACCAGGATGCTAAGGTCTACGACGTCAGCAGGCGCCGCTAGCTCAGTTGGTTAGAGCAGCTGACTCTTAATCAGCGGGTCCGGGGTTCGAGTCCCTGGCGGCGCACGATGACGATGGCGAGGCATGTTCGCGGACAGCGCGAACCTCCTCGCCATCTCTGTTTTCGCGCGGTCTCTCCCGTGAGGTGCGGCTTCCGGTCAACCTGTGAGGCCCGGGGTGATCTTGACGGTCCAGGCTCCTGATGTCGTGCGGTTCTCCACCTCGACCTTCACCTGGCTGCCGGGCACCGTGAAGCTCTCACCCAAGGCCACCGGGGCGTCGGCCAGGGGTGGGTAGACCGAGCTCTCCCAGCACGCCTCCGTCCGCGGATGCGCGTCCACCACCTGGATCGGGCCGCCGCCGGACTCCGCGCCGCCCTTCACCCGGTACACCAGGACGCCCTGCCGGCAGGCCGCACGGTCGTTGCCCGCCGAGCCACGCGCCTCGAAGGCCAGGGCGCTGTCGGGGCTCGTGCGCACGACCGCCAGCTTGACGCCGTGACCGAGCCCGAAGGCCGGGGCACCGGCCGTGCCCTGCACCGGGATGCCCGGACCGGCGGCCAGCGGCTCCAGCGTCAGCCGGGTCGGGCCCGCCCCCCGCACACACACCACCTGGCGCGGATCCAGCCATCCCAGCTTCCACTTGTGCCAGGCGAACAGATCCGGGGAAAGTCCGAACTGGCTGCCCATCAGGTCCCAGTCGCCGACATAGGTGTCCCAGTCGCCCTTGCCGTCGACCGGACGGTGATACAGGTCGGGGAGGTCGAAGACATGGCCGGTCTCATGGGCCAGGACCAGACGGTCGGGCGGATGCTTCTCGAACACCGTGACGACCCGCCGCACGTCCGTGTCGTCCACATGCACGGGGGTGTCGAGATTGACGACCTTCGTGGCGTCCGAGTCGACACCGGGCGCGTCCGGGTCGGCCACGAAGTAGACGACCGGGTAGCGGGAGAAGTCGACCTCCCGGTCGGCCGCGGCGAAGGCGTCCCGCAGATAGGCGGCGCGGTCGTCCGCGCTCCAGTCGCGCCTTATGGCGTACGCGGTCGACGGGCGCGGCATGCGCAGCCAGTGCCGCAGTGGGTGCGGGCGCAGCGTGAACCTGCCGTAGGAGGCCCGTTCGAAGAAGCGGCTGGTGGCCGGGAAGTGGTCGGCCGCCAGCTCGGCGGGGGTGGTGTGAGGAGTGGCGTCCGGGAACGACAGGAAGATCATGACGGCGTCGAGCGCGCCGGCCGGACGGGTGTAGCCGGCGTTCCAGGTGTCCACGCCCTCCGAGTGGTGGGCCTCGGTGCGGTGCAGGGCGCACGGGACCGTCGAGAAGGGCTCGGCGACCGACGGGCCGGTGAGGATCGAGGTCGCGGCGAGCGCCGACATCGTGGTGGCCACGGCGGCGGTGCTGCGCAGCTTGGGCACGGAAGGACCTCCGGATGCGGTTCGCGGGACACCACATCCAGACTGTGCGACTTCATTGGCATTCGTCCTGTTTGCCTGAACCAGAAGGGTGAGTACGCCCGTTTGCGCGCCGGCGCACATCGGCCACCGACACCCCGAAACACTCACGGAACGTCACAACTGGTCGGGGGCCTGAAGAACCCGTCCAGGTGCGGGCAGAAACGATCTGTCAGAACCTGTGGTCTGTCCGGGAGACTGACGAGTGGCTGGAAGGCCTCGGGGCCAGCCTCTATGATCGGCACACTTTCCGGCACGGACAGAGATCGAGTGCACTGCGGGAGCGAGCGGTGAGCGGAACGTCCGAAGGGCCGACGCCCGCGGCAGACCTCGACCGGTCAGCCGTCACAGACAGTGACCAACACATCTACCACCGTGTCTTCGCGGCCGCCCCGCTCTCCATGGCCGTCGTCGACGGCGAGGGCCTCGTCGTCAGCGCCAACGCCGCCTTCGGCGACCTTCTCGGCGCCGACCCCGAAGCGCTGGCCGGGCGGCCCGCGGCCGACCTGGTGGACCTGGCCTCCGACACCCGGACCTGGCACGCCTACCGCGAGGTGCTGAGCGGCCGGGAGGCCACCCTGCGCTGCACCCGCCGGCTGAAGCATCGCGAGGGGCACGCGGTGTGGGTGCAGGTCACGGTCGCCCCGCTGGCGGGCGGCGGGCCCGGCGTCCTGCTGTCGGTCGCCGATGTCAGCGCCCGCCGCGAACTCCAGGCGCGGCTACGGCACTTGCAGATGCACGACCCGGTGACCCGGCTGCCCAACCGCACCCTGTTCTTCGAGCGGCTGTCGGCCGCGCTGGAGGCGGAGTCGTACGAGCAGAGCGGCACCGGCCGGATCGGGCTGTGCTACCTGGACGTGGACGGCTTCAAGGCGGTCAACGACACCCTCGGCCACCGTGTCGGCGACCGACTGCTCGCGGCCGTCGCCGAGCGGCTGACCCGGGTCGCCGACGAGGCCGGGTACGCGCGCGCCGGCACCCCGCTGGTGGCCCGGCTCGGCGGTGACGAGTTCGCCCTGCTGGTCGAGGACTCCACGGGCACCGAGCAGGTCGCCGACCTCGCGGAGTCCGCGCTGAAGGCGCTGGAGGAGCCCTTCGACCTGGCCGGGCAGCGGCTGTCGCTCACCGCCTCCATCGGTGTGGTGGAACGGCACGCGGCCGGCACCACCGCCACCGGCCTGATGCAGGCCGCGGACACGACGCTGTACTGGGCGAAGGCGGACGGCAAGGGCCGCTGGACGCTGTTCGACCCGGAGCGCAACGCGCACCGGATCACCCGTCAGGCGCTCTCCTCCACCCTGCGCCCCGCCATCGAGCGCGGCGAATTCGCCCTGGAGTACCAGCCGTTGGTGGGCATGGAGGACGGACGGCTCAGCGGGGTCGAGGCGTTGGTCCGCTGGAATCATCCTCAGTTCGGCACACTGACGCCGAATCGGTTCATCGGACTGGCCGAGGAGGACGGTTCGATCGTCCAGCTCGGCCGGTGGGCGCTCGCGACCGCCTGCCGGCAGGCCCGCCGCTGGCAGCTGGACCGGCCCGGCGAAGCGCCGATCTTCGTCAGCGTCAACGTCGCCGTGCGCCAGGTCTGGGACTCGGACCTGGTCGCGGACGTGGCCGAGACGCTCGCCGAGACCGGGCTCGCCCCGCACCTGCTCCAGCTGGAGCTGACCGAGTCGGCCGTGATGGGCTCGGCGGGCCGCCCGCTCCAGGCCCTCCAGGCCCTCAGCGACATGGGCGTGCGCATCGCGATCGACGACTTCGGTACCGGCTACTCGAACCTGGCCTATCTGAGCCGGCTGCCGGTGAAGGTCCTGAAGCTGGACGGCTCCTTCGTGCGCGGTTTCCAGTACGAGGAGGCGGCCAAGGGCGTGCCGCCGAACCCGGCCGACGAGGTGATCGTGGAGGCGATGATCCAGCTCGCCCACCGGCTCGGTCTGACGGTGACCGCGGAGTGCGTGGAGACCTCGGCCCAGGCCACCCGGCTGCGCCGGATCGGCTGCGACACCGGGCAGGGCTGGCTGTACTCCCGTCCGGTGCCGCCGGATCGTATCTCCGAGCTGCTGGGCGGCCAGACCTACGCGGTGGGCAAGCCGTAGGCGTCGGCGATCAGTTCGTAGGAGCGCAGCCGCTGCTCGCCCCGGTGGGCGTGCGAGGTGAGCATCAGCTCGTCGGCGCCGGTGCGCGCGCGCAGGGCGTCCAGTCCGGAGCGGACCTCCTCGGCCGTGCCGTGCAGCATGTTGCCGGTCCAGGAGGCCACGAAGTCCTCCTCCATCGGGCTGAACTCGTACTTCTCGGCCTCGTCCGGGTCGGGGAAGAGGCCCGGTCGGCCGGTGCGCAGCCGCAGCATGTTCAGCGCGGCGGCCTTCACCTGGCGCCGGGCCTCCCGCTCGTCGTCCATGGCGAGGGCGGAGACGCCGATGAGGGCGTAGGGCGCGTCCAGCACCTCGGAGGGCCGGAAGGTCTGCCGGTACAGGTCGAGCGCCGGGACGGTGTTCTGCGCGGAGAAGTGGTGCGCGAAGGCGAAGGGCAGCCCGAGCAGGCCGGCCAGGCGGGCGCTGAAGCCGGAGGAGCCGAGCAGCCAGACCGGCGGGCGGTGCGGGGACTGGAGCCCGCCGGGGGCGCTGCCCTGCACCGGGCCGGGGATCGCGTGGATGCGCCGGTAGGGGTGCCCGTCGGGGAAGTCGTCGTCCAGGAAGCGGGTGAGCTCGGCCAGCTGCTGCGGGAAGTCGTCGGCGCCCTCGTCGAGCCTGTCGGTGCGGCGCAGCGCCGCGGCCGTGGCGCCGTCGGTGCCGGGCGCCCGTCCGAGGCCGAGGTCGATCCGCCCGGGAGCCATCGCCTCCAGGGTGCCGAACTGCTCGGCGATGACCAGCGGGGCGTGGTTGGGCAGCATGACGCCGCCCGAGCCGAGCCGGATGCGGTCGGTGTGCGCGGCGAGGTGGGCGAGGATCACGGCGGGCGAGGAGGAGGCGACGCCCGGCATGGAATGGTGCTCGGCCACCCAGTACCGGTGGAAACCACGCGACTCGGCGAGCCGGGACAGTGCCACGCTGGTGCGCAGCGCGTCGGTGGCGGTGCTGCCCGCGCCGACGGTCACCAGGTCCAGTACGGAGAGGGGGACGGGGGCGGTCCCGTGCGTCGTGCCCCTGATCTCGTCTGCCGACACGGTGGGTGCCTCCTGTTATGGCCGTGGACGGTCGTGCGCTGTCGTACGGCGGGCTAACAGGAGGCAGTCTCCGTTTATTCCCCGGGCCGAAGGGTCCGGCTCAGACCTGGACGAGGGGCTCCCTGGTGAAGAGCGTGCCGAGCGTCGGCGCGTTCACCCGCCGGTCGGCGAGCCGCAGCCCTTCCCAGACGGACACCTGGTTCGCGGTGAGCACCGGCTTCGACAGCGACTTCTCCAGCAGGTGCAGGTGGGCGGCCGTGTGCAGCGCGGTGTCCGGCAGCAGCACCGCCTCCGCGTCCGGGCCGTCCGCGGACCGGGCCAGCGTCAGCACCTCCTCCTCGCCCCAGGTCCCGACCTCCGCCGCCGTGACGATCCCGGACGAGCGCACCGCGACCACCTCGAGGCCGCCCGCCCGCAGGAAGTCCGCGAACAGACCGGCCACGTCCTCCGGGTAGGTCGCGCCCACGGCGACCCGGCGCACGCCCAGCTCCCGGGCCGCGTGCACGAAGGCGAAGGACGTCGAGGAGGCGGGCATCCCACCCAGCCGGGCCAGGGTGCGCACCTGTTCCTGGGCGCCCTCCCAGCCGTGCACGAAGCTGCCGCTGGTGCAGGCCCACACCACCGCGTCGGCCCCGGACAGCCGCAGCCCCTCCATGCCCGCGGCGAGCCGCTCGGCCGAGCCCATCTCGCGCAGCGCGTCGACGCGGTGCGCGTCCTCACCGATGTCGGTGTGCACCACGTCCAGGCGGATGTCGCGGCCCAGGAGCTGCTCGATGCGCGGATAGTCGTCCTCGCCGGAGCGGCCCGGATAGAGGAAGCCCAGTGCAGTCATGTCAGCCCTTCTCCGTGTTCCTGCGTTCTCTGTTCCTGCGTGCTCTGCGGGTCCTGCGGGTCCTGCCGGTTCTGCGTGCTCTGCGTTCCTTCCGGCAGCGAGGGCCAGTCACGCGCGGCCTCGTCCAGCAGCGCCTGATAGGGCCCCACGGCTCGGGTACCCAGTCGGCGCAGCGCCGCCCACATCGTGACCTGGTTGGCCGAGATCACCGGGATGCGCAGCTCCGCCTCCAACTGGGGGATGACGTCGTACGTCGCCAGGTTGGTGCAGGAGATGAACAGGGCGTCGGCCGAGCCGGGGCGGACCGCGCGCCGGGCCATGGCGACCACCTCCCGGTACGGCACCCGCCAGATGTGGTGGGTGAGCCCCATGAAGGCGCGGCCGGTGACCCGCACCCCGGCCTCGGCGACGTACCGCTCCAGGGCCCGGGTGACGGACACCGTGTAGGGGGTGACGAGGGCCACCCGGCGCACCCGCAGCTCGGCCAGTGCCTCCAGCAGCGCGCCGGAGGTGGTCACCGAGGGCGGCGCGCCGGCCGCGCTCATCGCCGCGCACATGGCCCGCTCGCCCGCGATCCCGTCGACGAAGCTGCCGGAGGTGCACGCGTAGGCGACGACCTCGGGCGCGACGGCGCTCAGGGCCCGCACCGCCTCGCCGAGCGTCCGGTGCTCGCTGACCAGCCGGGCCAGGTCCAGGCTCACCTCCACCGGCACGAACGGGGTCCGGGTCAGGTGCAGGGACACCTCGTCCGGGACCCAGCGCCACAGCTCGCGGTCGAGGGCGAAGTCGAAGGGTGCCACGACACCGACCCCCCGCTGGGGGCGGGGGCCGCCGAGGAAGGAGACGTCCATGGCAAGGCACCGGCCTCACGCTGGGAGACGAGGGAAAGGGTCGTCGTACGCCCGTGTTGACGAAGGTAGGTTCGGGTGCGAGCGTGGTCAATCCGCGCATGTCAGACGCCCGGAGCCGCCCGCATGACGCCGACCCTGCCCACCCTCCTGGTTTTGGACGCCGACCCGCCGCCCCGTCTCGGGCGCCTCACCGGCCGGGCGCGGATCGAGCACACCGACGCGGCCGGCCTCGCCGGACGGCTGCCGACGGCGGACGTGCTGCTGGTGTGGGACTTCTCCTCGCGCGCGGTCCGGGACGCCTGGCCCGGGGCGGGCCCGCGGCCCCGCTGGGTGCACACCGCGAGCGCGGGCGTGGACCATCTGATGTGTCCGGAACTCGCCGTCTCCGACACGGTGGTGACGAACGCGCGCGGCATCTTCGACCAGCCGATCGCCGAGTACGTGGCCGCACTGGTGCTGGCGGTGGCCAAGGACCTGCCGCGCACGCTGGAGCTCCAGCGGGAGCGGACCTGGGGGCACCGGGAGACCCGCAGGGTGGCGGGCACGCGCGCGTGCGTGATCGGCTCGGGCCCGATCGGCCGGGCCATCGCCCGCACCCTGAAGGCGCTGGACGTGACGACGGCGCTGGTCGGGCGGGTGCCGCGGACCGGCATCCACGGCCCGGGCGACCTGGACCGGCTGATCTCCCGCGCCGACTGGGTGATCTCCGCGGCGCCGCTGACCGAGCAGACGTACGGCATGTTCGACACCCGCCGGTTCGGCGTGATGCAGCCCTCGGCGGTCTTCGTGAACGTCGGCCGCGGCGGACTCGTCGACGAGGACGCCCTGGCCGAGGCGCTGCGCCGGCGCTGGATCGCCGGCGCGGCCCTGGATGTCTTCGCCGCCGAACCCCTCGCCGGGGACAGCCCGTTGTGGGGGCTGCCGGGACTGATCGTCTCCCCGCACATGAGCGGCGACACGGTCGGCTGGCGGGACGAACTGGGCTCCCAGTTCGTGGAGTTGTACGAGCGCTGGGCGGCCGGCAGGCCGCTGCGGAACGTGGTCGACAAGAAACGCGGATACGTGCCCGGTCACTGACACCCCGGGAGGGTGCATGCAGCTCACCGAACTGACCGCCGTTCAGCTCCTCGACGGCTACCGCAAGGGCGAGTTCAGCCCGGTGGAGGCGACCGAGCAGGCCCTGCTCCGGGCGCGGCGGATCCAGCCGGAGGTGAACGCGTTCGCGCGGCTCACCGAGGAGGACGCGCTCGCGGGGGCGCGGGAGTCGGCCGAGCGGTGGCGGCGCGGGGCACCGGCGGGGCTGCTCGACGGTGTGCCGGTGACGGTGAAGGACCTCCTGCTGCTGCGCGGCCACCCGACGCTGCGCGGCTCCAAGACCATCGCGGAGCAGGGCCGCTGGGAGGAGGACGCGCCGTCCGTCGCCCGGCTGCGCGAGCACGGAGCGGTGTTCCTGGGCAAGACCACGACACCCGAGTACGGCTGGAAGGGGGTCACCGACTCCCCGCTGACCGGGGTGACCCGCAACCCGTACGACCCCTCGCGCACCGCGGGCGGCTCGAGCGGTGGCAGCGCCGCGGCCGTAGCGCTCGGCGCGGGCCCGCTGTCGCTGGGCACGGACGGCGGCGGCAGCGTCCGCATCCCGGCCGCGTTCTGCGGGATCTTCGGGCTGAAGCCGACGTACGGCAGGGTGCCGTTGTACCCGGCGAGCGCCTTCGGCACGCTCTCGCACGTCGGCCCGATGACCCGGGACGCGGCCGACGCGGCGCTGCTGCTCGACGTCATCGGCCATCCCGACCCGCGCGACTGGTCGGCGCTGCCCCCGCCGCCCGGGTCGTTCACGGCGGCGCTGGACGAGGGCGTGCGCGGGCTGCGGGTCGCCTACTCGCCGTCCCTCGGCGGGCAGGTGGCCGTCCGCCCGGGGGTCGCGGCGGCCGTGCGCCGCGCGGTGGCCGGCCTCGCCGACCTCGGCGCGTACGTCGAGGAGGCCGACCCGGACTTCAGCGACCCGGTGGACGCCTTCCACACCCTGTGGTTCAGCGGCGCGGCCCGCCTCACGCAAAGCTTCTCGCCGAACCGGCGGCGGCTGCTCGACCCCGGCCTGCGCGAGATCTGCGCGCAGGGCGCCCGGTTCGGCGCGTTGGACTACCTGGCCGCGGTGGACGTGCGCATGGACCTCGGCCGCCGGATGGGCCGCTTCCACGAGCGGTACGACCTGCTGGTCACGCCCACCCTGCCGGTCACGGCGTTCGAGGCGGGCCGGGAGGTCCCCGCGGGGTCCGGGCTGAGGCGCTGGACCGGGTGGACCCCGTTCACCTACCCCTTCAACATGACCCAGCAGCCGGCGGCGACGGTCCCGGTCGGCCTGGACGACGACGGGCTGCCCGTGGGGCTCCAGGTCGTCGCCGCCCGGCACCGCGACGACCTGGTGCTGCGCGCCTCGCACGCCCTGTACGAGGCGGACCTCACACTCTCCGGAAGCTGAGCGTCTCCCCCGCCGCGCCCGTGCGCCACAGGTCGTTGCAGGCCTCGGCCATCGCGTCGAGACCGGACACCACCTGGCCCCAGACGATCCCGGGCACCCAGCCCACGTCCCCGTTGAGCAGCAGGTTGTTGCGCTCGTAGAACAGGGCCAGGTCGACCACGGTGGCCCCGGGCCGTACCTCCCGGTCGTAGCCGTAGGCCCGGGTGCCCAGTTCGGCGCCGGCGAAGGAGAAGTAACAGAGATCGCCGGGGATCGGGGTGACCGTCGGGTTCTCCAGTGGGGGTTCCGTGGAGGCGAGGGGCGGGAAGAGGGCGTAGATCTCGTTGCGCGCGTACTTCGCGTGGTACACGTCGCCCCCGAGCGGCAGTGCCTCCCACACCGCCGCGCAGGTCAGGGGCGCGCGATCGTCCAGCAGTCGTGCCGTGCAGTGCACATTCCGCCTGTCGAGCGAGACGGTGACGAGTCGATCGGCCATGGAACCAAGGGTGCATACGACGGGAGCGCTTGGGTAGCCGCGCCGCCATGGCTCCACCACTTGGGAACGACGCGCACACGATCCGGTCGGAACACAGACACAGCAGGCGCTCACTGCTCGCCGGTGCCGCGGCGCTCGGCGCCCTGGGCGCGCTGGGCGCCGCGGGTTGCACGCGGGTGGCGTCGGCGTCGGACGAGAACGGCGGCGACCTGCTCGACCGGCTGCGCGCACAGGGTGTCGTACGGCTCGGGATAGCCGGCGAGATCCCCTTCGGGTACATCGACAGGGACGGCCGGCTCACCGGTGAGGCACCGGAGCTGGCGAAGGCGGTCTTCAAGCGGCTCGGGGTGGCCCGGGTGCAGCCGGTGCCGACGGAGTTCGGCTCGCTCATCCCGGGGCTCAACTCCCAGCAGTTCGACGTCGTGGCCGCCGGGATGTACGTCAATGCCGAGCGCTGCCAGCAGGTGATCTTCGCCGATCCCGACTATCAGATGCTGGACGCGTTCATCGTTCGCAAGGGGAACCCGAAGGGGTTGCACTCCTACCGGGACGTCGTGGCGAAGAAGGCGAGGTTCGCCACCGGCACCGGGTACGCGGAGATCCAGTACGCGGTGGAGGCCGGGTACAAGGAGAGCGACATCCTGATCGTCCCGGACCAGGTGGCCGGGCTGAACGCCGTGGAGGCGGGGCGCGTCGACGTCTTCGCCGGTACGGCGCTGACCGTCCGCGAGGTGGTGAAGAAGTCGGGCAGGACGGAGGCCACCAAGCCGTTCGCCCCGCTGGTCAAGGGCAAACCGCACGTCGACGGCGGGGCGTTCGCGTTCCGGCCCGCCGAGACACGGCTGCGGGACGCCTTCAACGTCGAGCTGCGCAAGCTGAAGAAGAGCGGGGAGCTGTTCCGGATCCTGCGGCCCTTCGGCTTCACCGAGGCCGAGATGACGGACATGACCGCGAAGGAGCTCTGCCGCGGATGACCTCAGGGCTCTGGGAACTCGTACTCAAGGGCATCTGGACCACCGTCCAACTGCTGGTGTTCAGCGCGCTGCTGGCAACCGCGGTGTCCTTCGTCGCCGGCGTCGCGCGCACCCACCGGCTGTGGATCGTGCGCTTCCTCGCCGGCTTCTACACCGAGGTGTTCCGCGGCACCTCGGCACTGGTGATGATCTTCTGGGTGTTCTTCGTGCTGCCGGTCGCCTTCGGCTGGCAGCTGGTACCGATGTGGGCGGGCACGCTGGCGCTCGGGCTGACGTACGGCGCCTACGGCTCGGAGATCGTGCGCGGCGCGCTGAACGCGGTCGACCCGGCCCAGAAGGAGGGGGGCATCGCGCTCAGCTTCACCCCCGCCCAGCGGCTGCGGCTGATCCTGCTGCCGCAGGCGGTGCCGGAGATGATCCCGCCCTTCTCCAACCTGCTGATCGAGCTGCTCAAGGGCACCGCGCTGGTGTCGGTCATGGGCATGGGCGATCTGACGTTCAGCGCCAACCTGGTGCGCCTCGCCCTCCAGCAGAGCGCGGAGATCTACACGTACGTCCTGCTGATCTACTTCGCGATCGCCTTCGTGCTGACCCGGCTGATGCGCGGTCTGGAGAAGCGGCTGAAGCCCGGGGCCGGCAAGGAACCCGCCCCGGAGCCCGCGGCGCGTGAGCTGAAGACGGCCGAGACGACCGGAGTGGGGGGTGGGGTCGCATGAAGTGGGACTGGAACGCCGTGAGCGACTTCATGCCGGACTTCTGGGACGGGCTGCTGGTCACCCTGCAGGCCCTGGCCCTCGGTTCGCTGCTGTCCTTCACCCTGGGCCTGGTGTGGACGCTGCTGATGCGGACCCCGAGCCGGTGGGTGCGCTGGCCGGTCGGGGTGGTCACCGAGTTCGTGCGCAACACCCCGCTGCTGGTGCAACTGTTCTTCCTCTTCTACGTGCTGCCGGAGTGGGGCCTGACCTTCTCCGCGCTGGCCACCGGCGTCTTCGCGATCGGTCTGCACTACTCGACGTACACGATGCAGGTCTACCGGGCCGGCATCGAGGCCGTTCCGGTCGGCCAGTGGGAGGCGGCGACGGCGCTGAACCTGCCCCGGCGGCGGACCTGGACCGCGGTGATCCTGCCGCAGGCGATCCGCCGGGTGGTGCCCGCCCTCGGCAACTACGTGATCTCCATGCTCAAGGACACGCCGATGCTGATGGTGATCACCGTGCTGGAGATGCTCGGTCACGCCCGCCTCTTCTCCCAGCAGCACTTCCAGTTCACCGAGCCCCTGACCGTGATCGGGGTGGCCTTCATCCTCATCTCCTACCTGGCCTCCCTTCTTCTGCGAGCCCTGGAGCGACGCCTTGTCCGTTGAGACCCGAACCAAGTCGTCGGTCACCGACGCACAGCCCACCGACGTGATCCGCCTGGAGGGGGTCACCAAGCGCTTCGGGACGAACACCGTCCTCGACGACCTGAACTTCTCCGTCGCCCCCGGCAGGCACGTGACCCTGATCGGGCCGTCCGGCTCGGGCAAGACCACGATCCTGCGGCTGCTGATGACCCTCACCAAGCCGGACGAGGGCACGATCACCGTCGACGGGGAGCGGTTGTTCCCCGCGCCGGAGAAGCAGGTCCGGGAGGTGCGCAAGAAGATCGGGATGGTGTTCCAGCAGTTCAACCTGTTCCCGAACATGTCGGTGCTGCGGAACATCACCGAGGCGCCGGTGCGGGTCCTCGGCATGTCCCGGGACGAGGCCGAGGCCCGGGCGCGCGAGCTGCTGGAGCTGGTGGGGCTGGCCGACAAGTGCGACGCCCGGCCCACCCGGCTCTCCGGTGGCCAGCAGCAGCGGGTGGCGATCGCCCGGGCGCTGGCGATGCGGCCCCAGGTGCTGCTGCTGGACGAGGTGACCTCGGCGCTCGACCCGGAGCTGGTCGCGGGAGTGCTCGATCTGCTCAGGGACATCGCCCGCAGCACCGACATCACGATGCTGTGCGTGACCCACGAGATGGGTTTCGCCCGGGACATCTCGGACCAGGTCCTGATGTTCGACTCCGGCCGGGTGATCGAATCGGGCTCACCGGAGAAGATCTTCAGCGATCCGGAGCGGGACCGGACCCGGGAATTCCTCAGCGCGGTCCTCTGACTACGAGGGGTGAGGGCCGGAACAGTCGAGGTCCAGACGCTGGGTGATGACTCAGGCATATGCCAGAGGGTCTGCGCCCCAGTTCGGAGGGGGACGGCGAGTGACACAATCTCGCCAACCCCCTCTCCTCGACCGCCCTTTGCCCGTTATCGTGGTAGCGATCCGCCGACCGGATCTCGCGGCCACAGACAGGCGAGCGCAGGGGGAAACCGTGGCGCTGATGCACGAGCCGACCGCCCCGAACCACTCCGCCCAGGACGCCCTGCGCGTTCTGGAGACCGTGGCCCGTCACCCCGCCGGCGTCACCGACACCGAGCTGGGCCGCCGCACCCGCCTGGAACCCGAGCGGCTGACCACCCTGCTGCGGATGCTGCGCCGCGAGGGCTACGTCGAGCAGATCGCGGACGGGGCGTACGTCACCGGTGAGACCCTGCGCCGGCTGACCTCGGCGCACGACCGCGAGCGGGCCCTGCGCGACAAGCTCCAGCACACCCTGGACCGGCTGCGGGACTCCGTCGGCGCGGCCGTCTACATGAGCCGGTACGTAGACGGCGAGGTCAGGGTCACCCAGTACGCGGCCGGGCCCGGCACCCCGGCGGTCAACGAGTGGGTCGACTTCCGCTGCTCCGCGCACGCCACCGCGGTCGGCAAGAGCCTGCTGACCCAGCTCGACCACAACGGGCGCCGTGACCACCTCTCCCGGTACAAGATGGCCCGTCTGACCTCGCGCACCATCACCAGCGACAAGCTGCTGCTCTCCCGCCTCGAGTCCCAGCCGCCGACCGTCCCGGTGCTCGACCTCCAGGAGTACGCGATCGGCACGGTCTGCGCGGCCGTCCCGATCACCGCGGGCTCGTCGGTCGGCTGCCTGGCACTGTCCCTCCCGGTCGAGCACGCCCACCGCCTGCGCCAGGCCGCGGACGCCCTGAACCGCAGCGCGGCTCCGGTGCTCCTGTCGCTCGCGCTCTGAGTGGTCACGAGCACCCCGGCGGACCAGGTAGTATTTTCTTCGTCGCCGGCCGCGAGACGCGGAAGGCGAGAGTCATGCGCCGCTAGCTCAGTTGGTTAGAGCAGCTGACTCTTAATCAGCGGGTCCGGGGTTCGAGTCCCTGGCGGCGCACAATGACGATGGCGAGCCACGTCCGCGGAAAGCGCGGACCTGGCTCGCCATCGCTGTTATTGCGCGGCTGCGCCGCTTTCCGCTGTCAGCAGCCGGTACGCGACCTCCCCCGACGGCCGCCACCACACCGGGTCGGCGCACCGGACCCCCTCCCGGCGGGACCGCCCGGTGGATCTTGTTCGTCGCGGTCACCGGCATCCGCTCCAGCCCCCGCACGAAGCGGGGCGCCGTCTTCGTCCCGAGATCCGGCTGGGCCCGCAGGAACGCGGCGAACCCCGCCGGGTCGAAGGTCCCGGCGATGGTGGCCATCACCTGGTCCCCGGTCACCGGGTCCGGCACCCCGTACGCGGCCACCGCGTCCGCCCCCTCGTACCGGGCAACGATGTTCTCGATCACCGCGGCGGCCCACGGCAACCGACACCGCATCAGAAGTGGAGGGTCACGGCATCAGGCCGTCGGCCGCCGAGAACATCGCGTGCGCGACGGCCATGAACCCCAGACAGAAGACGACGATCAGGCCGAGGAAGGCCAGCACGCAGCCGGACTCGGTGGCCAGCCGGGGCTGCTCCGGGAGGTACCGCACGGTGACGAAGTCGCCCTCCAGGACGGTGGCGGGACCGCCGGCCTCCTCGAACCGGACCTGGACACCCTCACCGGTGGTGTACTCGTAGACGTGGTGCACGCTCGTGCTCACGGACGTGTCCCCGCCGCCCCCGCTGGTCGTGGTGTACATGCGCAGGCAGCGCGCCTCGGCCGTCAGGCCGTGCTGCCACGTCCGGCTGATCCGCCGGGCGCGGTGGACCAGCCGGAACGCCATGTAGCCGACACCCGCGATCATGAGGGTGGGCACGAGGTAGAAGAGCAGTTCGAACATGAGGTTCCCCCGAGGTCGGTACGCCGCTCCGGAAGACCGGCGTGCGCGGAATGTATCCGGCGGGGCGCACACGCGCCCTCAAGGGAACCTCAGTTTCCGAGCTGTGACACGCCGCTCAGAAGGTGACGTCCGAGCAGGCGTAGAACGCGTTGCCCGTGTCCGCGATCGTCCACACCGCGACGATGACGTGGTGACCGCTGAGGCCGGACGGCAGGGTGCCGCTGTGGCTGAGGGTGGCCGGCGGGCGCTGCCCGTTGTAAGGCACCGTCAGGAACGGGGTGAGGTTGAGGTCCGAGCGGGACAGTGCGTGGTTCTGGTCCCAGCCCGGCTTGGTGACGTAGTACCTGAAGTCCGTCGTGGCGTGCATGGCCGTGAACTGCCAGCGGAAGGTGTACGACTGGCCGCCGGTGACCCGGGTGGTGGGCCAGGCCGCGCCGGACGGTGTTTTCGGCGAGCTGAGCTGGGCGAACCGGCTCACACCGCCGTTGCAGATCTGGCCGTCGGCGGGTCCGGCGGCCGGGAAGCCCTTGGGGCCCTCGACGCTCTGCGGCTCCCACTGGATGTCGCCGCAGTTCGCCACGGTGCCGTTCTGGCAGAGCTTCTGCCTGCTGATGGGGAGGTCGGTGTAGCCGTGCCCGCTGGCGCCGCCGGAGGAGAGCACGAAGGCTCCGGCGGTCGCCACGCCCAGCACGGCCGCGGACAACTTGGTCTTGGTGCGCATGCTACCGCTCCTGGAGAACGTGGGGGATGTTCACTGAGCTGAGCTTTAGCTGTGCGGTGCGGTGCGGTGCCGTGCCCCGCCGCGAGCAAGGCGGGGCACTAGGTCTAGACCAAGTCCCAATGTATGGGCGTTGGTTGAGAGTGTCCACAACAACGGCAGCCCGATCCCGGGCGGCCTCAGGTCGGCTCCCTGCGGCCCGAGCAGAACGCCACCGTCAGGTCCCGCACCAGCACCTTGCGCTCGTAGTCGTCCAGTTCGACGAGCCCGCGCATGGTCAGCCTGGTCACCGTGTCCTCCACCGAGTCCACGACCGAGTTGAGCATGCCGGACCGCTCCCGGGCGTCCAGCGCGGCGATCTGGCGCCGGTGCATCGAGGCGGCGACCTCGGGCGCGTACTCCACCCGGAGCGGCCGCACCGAGAACACCTCGAGGCCGATCGGCCCCGCCTCCGCCGCCACCAGCCGCGTCAGCGCCTCACCGGCCGCCGCCACCCCACCCCGGGGACCGCCCGGCGGGTCCACCGCCACCCGGGCCAGCGCGGCCTCGACGCACTCCCGCAGATACGTCTCGTGGTCGTCGATGCCGAGCACGGCCCGGGCGGTGTCCCGCACCCGCCACACGACCAGCACCACCACCCGCAGCGCCACCCCGTTGCCGTCCGTCGCCGGCATCGCCTCGCTGCGCCAGTGCCGCAGCCGCACGTCGACCCGGCGGCGGGCCACCAGCGGGTTCACCCACAGCAGGCCGGTGCGCCTGACCGTCCCCCGGTACCGGCCGAACAGCCCGAGCAGCCGAGCCTGCCCGGTCCGGCCCCGGGCGAGCCCGCCGAAGCCGAGCGCGCCGAGCGCCCCCGCTCCGGCGTACGCCGCCCACTGCCCCGGGCCGAGCCCCGCGCCGCCGTACCCCGGCAGGCGCAGCGCGTCCACCGCGAAGGACGGCAGCACGCCCGCCCACCACGAGGTGGCCAGACAGCCGGCCACACCGCCCATCCCGGCCAGCACCCCGACCAGACCGGGCAGCACCCGCGCCGGGCGCTCCACCAGTTCGGGGTCGAGACAGGGGGCCGTCCGGCCGGGCACCGGGGCCGGGCGCCCGAGGCGCGGCTGCTCACCGGTGCCCCGCCGACGGGCCACCACGGCGGGCTTCAGCGGCACCGACACCGGCTCGGGGTCGTCGCGGAACAGCAGGTGGACGGGGATCTCGGTGGTCGCCTCGGTGTGGATCAGCCGGGCCGGACGGATGGCCGTACCGCCCGGGCCGGCCGCACCCTCGGGATGTTCCTCGAACTCGGCAGTGTGTGACGTGGTCGTACTCATGCGTGCTCCAGCCTCCGCGCCAGACGCGTCATGACGGTCAATGAGATGAAAGAGGTGAGAGAGATGAGAGGAGAGAAATGAGGGGGGTGAGGGAGAAGAAGGGAAGGAGAGCGGCGGTGGTCCCGGAGCGGGAAGGCGCGGCTAGGCGAACAGCCGGCGCCAGGTCTCCGGGCCCGGGTAGCCGTCCGCCGCGCCACCGCGCCAGCCCTGGCTGCGCTGGAACGCCTCGACGGCCCGCCGGTCGGCGTCGCCCCAGCGCGGTCCGGGCCCGGTGGCGTAGAACCTGCCGAACCCTTTCTTCACGAGCTGCCGCCCCAGCCGGGTGACGTACTCGTTCTCCGCGCCCGGGCGGAACCAGGTCCGGCCGGGGAAGCCGGGCACGCCGTGCGAGGCGGGCGAGCCCGGCGTGGTGGTGCCGCCCGGGATGCTCTTGCCCCGGCCGGTGACAAGCAGGTCCCAGGTGCGCGGGCCGGGCCGCCCGTCGGCGTCCGCGCCCGTCCAGCCCTGGGCCCGCTGGAAGGCCTGGGTGGCCCGGCGGTCCGCCTCGCCCCAGACGGGGCCGGGGCCGCTGGTGTAGAAGGCGCCGGCGCCACGGGCCACCAGCATCCGGCCCAGCTCGGTGACGTGCTTGTTGTTCGCGCCGGGCCCGAAGTAGGCGGCGCCCGGGAACGGCGTGGCCGACTTGCCGCCGGTGGCCTGGCCGCCCGCGCTTCCGCCGGTCAGGCCCTTGTACCGGTAGGGCACGTACTTGCTGCCGTTGCTCCAGTACGGGTACGGGGTGGGCTGGCTGCGGGCGTGCGGGGGCGTCTGTTCGTAGACCGTGTACTCGGTGTGCGTGTGGTCCGTCCAGCCGCCGAAGATCACGACGTGGGAGCCGGCCTCCGGGTTGTCCGGGTTGTGGAAGAGCAGGATGTCACCGGGCTGCAGCTCGTCCTTGGTGATCTTCACGCCGAAGTGGGCGAGACTGCCGGTCCACTCGTTGGAGGTCAGCCCCCAGGCCATGGACACATAGCCCGAGCAGTCCTGCCGGTAGCCGTCGGACCAGTACGCGCTCATGCTGTACGGCACCTTGGCGGTCACCCAGACCTTGGCCCGCTTGATGATCTCGGTCCGGGTGGTGGCGGGGGTCGGGGTGGCCGCGGCGGTGGTCCCGGCGGTGCCGGTCGC